>NZ_JBBNAM010000123.1:0-13121 GCF_037994425.1 Phyllobacterium sp. | reverse complement strand
ATCCTGGTACGCGCCTCGCACCAGATGCGCGAATTCGAAGAGCGTTTTTTAGCTCTCGGTTTGGATTATCGGGTCGTCGGCGGTCCGCGCTTCTACGAGCGCCTCGAAATTCGCGACGCCCTCGCCTATCTGCGCGTCGTTGCCCAAACCTCTGACGACCTCGCGCTCGAGCGCATCGTCAACACGCCGAAGCGCGGGCTCGGGGAAGCTGCCATCCGCCAGGTGCACGATTATGCCCGCGCCCGCGACATCAGCATGTTCGCTGCCGCCGTGGACCTCATCGAAACGGAAGAACTGAAGCCGAAACCCCGTTCAGCGCTGCGCGAAGTGATCGAGAATTTCAAGCGCTGGCACTCCCTCATCGACAATACGCCGCATACGGAACTCGCCGAGCAAATCCTCGACGAATCCGGCTATACGTCAATGTGGCAGGCGGATCGGTCTGCCGAAGCGCCGGGCCGCCTCGAAAACCTCAAGGAACTGATCCGATCGATGGAGGACTATGAGTCGCTGCGCTCATTCCTCGAACACGTCGCACTTGTCATGGAGGCCGAGCAGAGCGAAAACCTAGATCGCGTCAACATCATGACGCTGCATTCGGCCAAGGGGCTCGAGTTCGAGACCGTGTTCCTTCCCGGCTGGGAAGAAGGCCTTTTTCCCAACCAGCGGGCGCTCGACGAGGGTGGAAGGTCTGGCCTCGAAGAGGAGCGCCGCCTCGCCTATGTCGGCCTGACGCGCGCCAAGAAGAACCTCCACATCTGGTTCGTCTCCAACCGGCGCATCCACGGCCTGTGGCAATCGACGATCCCATCGCGTTTCCTCGAAGAACTGCCCGAAGCGCATGTGGACGTAGTTGCGGGCGGCGATTCCTATGGTGGTTACGGCGGACGGGGCGGCTACGGCCAGTCGCGTTTCGACCGTGCCGATCCGTTCGAAAACAGTTACTCGACGCCCGGGTGGCAACGGGCGCAGCAGCACCGGTCAGACGCTACGCGCAACAATTGGGGCTCACGGTCCGGCGCGAAAGTGGAGCGCATTGGCTACGGGGAGACCGATTCGGGATTCGGCGCCGGGCGCGGCTCGGTCAAGGGACGCACGATAGACGGCGAACTCGTGGCGAAATCCGTCAGTGAAACACCCTCCAACTTCGACGTCGGCGACCGGGTTTTCCACATCAAGTTCGGCAACGGCAACGTTTCCTCGATCGAGGGCAATAAGCTGACGATCGATTTTGACAAGGCCGGCCAAAAGCGCGTGCTCGACAGCTTCGTCCAGGCGATTTGACGACTACGCCTGAACGAGCCAGTCGCCATGCACCCAGCCCGAAAAGTCCGGTTGACCTGAGGCGTCCAGCACCGAGACGTAGCGCCATCTCCCGCTGGCTTCGTGCATCAGAACCTTCGTTCCATCGTGGAGTATCTCCCTGACCGCTGGAAATGCAGCGCCGGCGCCGGATCGAATGTTCAGCCCGTTTGGCGAATTCACCGTCATCACCGCATCGCCATCTTCGGGTTCGCCCTTCACCTTGGCCTTGAACGTCGCCATGTCCCAGGCTGGACCCGGATCGGACTTGCGGCCGGGCGCGATGTCGTCATGGCCGAGAATGTCCTCGATAGCATATTCCGCGCAAATTGCCTGCGCGGCTGCGATCGCTGTATCCATCTGACCCGCAGTGAAAACCTCCCACCCGCAATCGGGCGTGCCGAACTTATGCCTCGCTTCGATAACCTTCGAACTCTCGACGGGCACGCCGGTCCACGATACCCAGCCGACGCCACTCTTCTTGAGGGGGCCCAGTTCTCCATTTCGATGCCGATCGCAGAATTGTTGAGGCCGGAATATTGTATGCCGCCCTTCCCGGTCCACTGGCTCTTGCCCGCGCGCCACGCCACCTTGTCGAACGGCACACATTGCGTGACGGTGCCGTCGCGGCGCACCACGAGATGGGCCGAGACATTGGCTGATTCCTGCGAAAAATAGCGGGCGATATCGGCATCCGAACCGCTCGCCGTATAATGAACGACGAGAAATTTTGGGGCCAATGTGCGGCCCACATTAGGCGAGGACACGAAAGAAATCCGGGAGCCAGGCGCTGCAAGTCTATGATTTTTAATGCTGAATTTCATGACCGATTCCTTCTACGCAAACCAGGTCAATCTATACTCAATAAGAAAACATTCCTATTATACTGAAGGATGAGCGTTCGCTGCAGATTGAAAACGCGAAGGCAATTTACTCGGGCTTGCCCTTGGACCAGGTCACGTTCCCGGCAAATAGCGGTATTGTGGAGATCGACGTCTTGGCCGATCCGTCCTGGACCTGCGTCGCATGAGCGAGATAGATGAGCGTATTGTTGGGCTTGTCGTAAATGCGCGTGATGACGAGTTTTTTCCAGATAAGACTTGTACGCTCGGAGAAAACGCGTTCGCCATCTTCACCAAGGGCTATATCGCCAATCGTGACGGGTCCCGTCTGCTGGCAGGAAATCGAGGCGTTGGAGGGGTCCTCGAACCAGTTGCCCTTTTGCAGCCGATCGATCACGCCGCGCGAGAATGAAGCAAGGTGACAGGTCACGCCCTGCACTTTCGGGTCGTGGACCGCGTCAATGACGATGTCGTTGCCGAACCAGTCGACACCGACCTTACCGACTTCTTCCGCTTTTGCCGGCTGGAGAACCGCCGCGCCAAGTAGCGCAAGTACAAGCAAAATTCGCTTCATCCAATATCTCCCAAGGCTAAAACCTGCTCGACACAGTTGGCGATTGCGGCCGGCGATTGCAAGCCTATCGCCGCTGCCCGCAGCTAGCCTTCCCACTTTGCCAGGAAGTCTTCGATCGCTAGCGACTGGATATCGGGAATGGCCTCGAACACCTTGTCGAGCGGCCAATCCCACCATGCAAGATCGATGAGGCGTGTGACGATGGCCTGCGGAAAGCGCGCCCGAATCAGCCTCGCCGGACTGCCCGCGACGATGGTATAGGGATCGACATTGCGGGTAACCACTGCGTTCGCGCCGATTACCGCGCCATGACCGATTTCGACCGCCGGCATGATCACCGCGCCATGGCCGATCCAGACATCATGGCCGATACGCACCCGCTTCGCCTGCCTGCGAGCGCGAAAGCCATTGTCGATGCCCTGAAAGCGAAAATACTCGTTTGGCCGATAGCTGATCTTGTGCATTGTCAGCCGTTCCATCGGGTGCTCGAGCGCATTGATGCGAACATTCGCCGCGATCGAGCAGAAGCGACCGATATCGGCATAGATGCCCTCGCTGTGCCGTTCCAGATAGGAGAAATCGCCGACGGTCACATCGCGCAGGATCACCCTTTCGCCGACCTCGGCATATTTGCCGAGCTTGACGCCCTTGAGTTGCGCGGTCGAATGGATGCGCGGCTGCTCGTTCATAAAACGCGGATCGGTGGTGTCAGCCATGGCATCGTCTCGAATGATGTTAGCAGGTCTGAGGCCTGCGGCATTTCTTTTGCATAAATGGGGACTACGCGCCAGATCAGTCAATGAAATCAAATGCGCTAGATGCGCGAACACGACACGGTGTAATGTAGCGACCAAAGCCTCAGCAGCGAGCGTTAAGAGATGCGTGTTCAGAAAAACGTCGTTAATATGGGTCCAATCGCCAAGGTCTCCCGATAGCGGTGGCTTGGAGCTAGCGCCGTTGAGAGTTCCTCAATTCGGCGCAAAGAATCCTCAACAGCGACCCAGCCCGTCGTCTGCAGTTTTTCAGAACTTGCAACAAGGTCGCCGGACAGTCTCTTCAGGCGATCAGCTTGACCTGCAATCTGTGCCGCCGACATCAACAGCCACGACGGGCAGGAAAAAAGATTGGGATTTCGCCCGAGACCGCGGCGCGCGGCAGCGACGATCTCAGGTATTGTCACGGGTGTTTTGTCTGAAACGATGAATGTGCCCCCGTCCGTACGTGGTACAGGAAGCGCCGCAAGCTTCAACAGTATGGCGAGGTTTCCTCCCATGCCCGTACCGTAAACCAGCATAGGCCGCAATATTGTGAAGTTGTTGAAAGGCATCGCATCAGCAATTTCATGCTCGGCTGCCAGTTTGGCACGTCCGTAATCATCGGTTGGCCGTGGCTCGTCACTTTCTTGTGCGACGCCCTCATGTAGCCGTCCGCACTGGGCACGTATTGTTGAGACAAATACGAACTTTCCCGCTATCGTTTCGTTGGCAGCGTGCGCGAGTTTTGCTGCGAGAACGCAGTTAACACGTCGATAGGTATCGGCAGACACGGCAAATTGCGGATTGTGGATCGCCGCCAGATGCACAACGTGATCGACGTTGCCAAGGATACCCTCAAAAGCACCTGTCGTTTGGTCCGGTAAAGGCAGGAGAACACATTCCGCTTTGGGGTTGGCGATCCGCGCCGGATCGCGCGTGGCTTGATGGCTCGTGGCACTACAGGGCTAATCGGCGTCGGGGCGCCGTCTTCAGATGCCTCAAGACGTATTTGCATAAACGGCGGCCAAATCCTATGTTCAAGCCATGAAAACATCGCCATCCATCAGCACGCCCAGATTAATGCTTTATGCGGCTCTTGCGCTTGGCGCGTCAGTCGCAACCGGATTGACCTTTGCTGCATGGTTCAACAACAGCGATTCGATCTTTCTTTCTCTTATCAACGCCGGTCTTGCCTGGTGCATGTAGCCGCCGCGCATTCCCGGAGCTTTCATCCATGAACAAACGCTTGCTGCCACTCCTAATAGCGGCAACCGTGCTGCTTGTTGCGGCCGCCGGCTGGGTCACCTTTGAGGCGTCGCGCCAGTCGGCAGGAAAGAGCCAAGGGCCATTCGGATCGGCGTTCCAGCTTACCACGATGAATGGCGCACCGATCACAGAAGCAGCATTCCGGCAAAAGCCATCAGCGATCTTCTTCGGATTTACCCATTGCCCGGAGATCTGCCCCACGACTTTGTTCGAACTTGACGGCTGGCTGAAAAAACTCGGGCCCGACGCGCGGAACGTCAATGCCTATTTCGTCACGGTCGATCCCGAACGCGACGATGCAGCAACCCTGAAAGCCTACGTGGGCAACGTCTCCGATCGCATCGTCGGCGTCACGGGCGAGCCGGACAAAATGGCCGCCATGCTGAAGGGTTACAGCGTCTTTGCCCGCAAGGTCCCCGTCGAAGGCGGCAAAGACTATACGATGGACCATACCGCATCGATCTATCTGCTCGACAGCGCGGGGGGGTTCTTCGGCACCATTGCCTATGGCGAAAATCCTGATACGGCTGTCGAGAAACTGAAACGCCTCTCCAAGAGCTGAAAGTCCACCGATGACCACGCAGACCCGCCTTTTCGTCACCGCCGGCAAGATCGAGGCCGAGCGTGTCTTCGCCATGCTTGAGCGGGCATTCGAAGAGGACGGCATGCCCATCTCATCGTCGGAGGTCGACGAGGACCGCGAGATCTTTGAAGTCTCGGTCTATACGTTCGAGCCAGAAGAGATTGAGCCACGCATTCGGGGCGTGCTTGGTAGCGATGCTTTCGGCCTCGAACTTCAGCGGGAACAGGTGCCGGATATCGATTGGGTGGCCCATTCGCTTGAGGGGCTGAAGCCCGTGCGCGCCGGGCGGTTCTTCGTCCATGGATCACACGATCGCGACAAGCGCCGCGCCAACGACCTCGCCATCGAAATCGATGCCGGCCTGGCTTTTGGAACCGGCCACCACGGCACGACCTCGGGCTGCCTCGATATGATCGGTGAAGTGATCCGGCGGGAGCGACCACGCAATGCGCTCGATCTTGGCACCGGCAGCGCCGTGCTCGCCATCGGCATCGCCAAGCTTGCGCCGATCGCAGTCCTTGCCACCGATATTGATCCGGTTGCCGTGGCCGTCGCCCACGACAACGTCGTCAACAACGGGGTCGCGGCACGGGTCAGAACCGAGACGGCGACGGGATTTCACCATCCGGCGATGCGCCTTGCGGCGCCCTTCGATCTGATTGTTGCCAATATTCTGGCACGACCGCTGATGCAGTTGGCCCCCGAGATGCGCAGGCACCTCGCCTACGGCGGCTCGCTGATCCTCTCAGGTATCCTCGAATCGCAACGCGAAAAGGTCCTGGCTGCCTATCGCGTCCAGGGATTATTCCACCGGAAGACCTTGCGCCGTGAAGGCTGGGTGACGCTCCACCTGAAGGCCAGAGCCTACTAGAGCATTACACGAAGTAGATTGTGTGTCTTGTCCGTTCGCGTGGCGCGTCGATCGCGCGCACTGCATAGCGGCTCATGTGGGCAGTGCGATAGGAGACCAGGTTTTCAAGCGCCGTCTTGAAAAATCCGCGGATCTTCTGTGCCATCTCTCATCTCCATGATAACGTGGCAGACCGATCCTCCCTGCACAAAATCTAGCTGATTTGGCCGGCACGCCGCCAGCGACGTTCACGCATGGCAGTCATGCTTCTCGCGCATGCGCCCCGCAGCAATTTTGTTGTCATCCTGCGATAAGCAATTCTCACGGCAAATTCCGTTGCCGGCATCACCTCGTCCATTGCGCCGGCGCAGTGGGGGAGATAGGTTTCGACCTCCAACAAAAGAGGTCACATTCATCATGTTCCAGTCGTTTGAGGTCGTCAGCAATCCAGCTACGGGCGGCCCCCGCGTTGCAAAGCTGCGCGCCGAACTCGAAACCCTCGGTCTTGACGGATTTCTCGTGCCGCGTGCCGACGAGCACCAGGGCGAATATGTCCCTGAACGCGCGCGCCGGCTGGCATGGCTGACCGGGTTCACCGGCTCGGCCGGCGTCGCCTTGATCATGAAAGACAAGGCCTACCTCTTTGTCGACGGTCGCTACACGTTGCAGGCGGCGGAACAAACCGACCAGGACATCTTCACTATCGAGAGCCTGGTCGATACGCCGCCGCCGGTCTGGCTGCGCAATTGCGAAAGGAAATTCACGATCGGTTTCGACCCATGGCTCCATACGATCAGTGAAACCAAGGCGCTGCGCGAGGCGCTCGAGAAAAATGGCGGCACGCTCGTTGCGGTAAAGGATAATCTCGTCGACGTGATCTGGGACGATCAGCCCTCCGCGCCGCTCGAAGCCGTTACGATCCAGCCTGAGAAATATGCGGGCAAACTCGCGAGCGAGAAACTGCACGAAATGGCTGAGACCGTTGCCAAGGCCAAGGCCGACGCCACTATCCTGACCGACCCGTCATCCATTGCCTGGGCCTTCAACATTCGCGGCAATGACGTCAGCAATACGCCGCTACCTCTCGCCTTCGCCCTTATTCCGGCGACCGGCGAGCCGCTGCTTTTCATCGACAAGCGCAAGTTGCCTATCGAGACCGAGGCCTACCTGACACAGCTTTCCACGCTTCGCGCGCCCTCAACCCTTGAAGGCGACCTCGCCGCGTTTATCGTGCAGGGCAAAGCCATAATGCTCGACCCTGCCCTCGCGGCAGAAAAACTGCGCCTGATCGTCGAGCAGGCAGGCGGAAAAGTCGTCGACGGACTGGACCCCGCACGCTTGCCGCGCGCGCTCAAAAATGCTGTCGAGCTTCAGGGCGCCCGCAAGTCGCATGAGCGCGATGGCGTCGCCATGGTTTCGTTCCTCACATGGATCGATGCACAGACGCCCGGTACGATCGACGAAATCATAGCGGCGACGAAGCTCGAGGAGACGCGCAGCAAAGTGGCCGAAGGTTTTCAGATGCCACTAGAGAACCTTTCGTTCGACAGCATCTCAGGTGCGGGCCCGAACGGTGCTTTTGCCCATTACCGCGTCAGCACGCAGTCGAACCGCGTGCTGCAGGATGGCGAACTCTATCTGATCGATAGCGGCGGCCAATACAGAGACGGCACCACCGATATTACGCGAACGCTGCCCGTCGGAACGCCGACGGAGGACATGAAGCGCAAGTTCACCCTCGTCCTCAAGGGGATGATCGCCATTTCCACCGCGCGCTTTCCGAAAGGTACGCGCGGCATGGATATCGATGTTCTGGCACGTACCGCATTGTGGAAGCAGGGTTATGACTATGGCCACGGCACAGGCCACGGTGTTGGTTCTTTCCTGTCCGTCCATGAGGGTCCGCAGAGCATTTCGAAGCGCGGTGTGCAGGAACTGTTGCCCGGAATGATCCTCTCCAACGAACCGGGTTACTACAAGCCGGGCGGCTATGGCATTCGCACGGAGAACCTTTTGATCGTGACCGAGCCGGAAGTGCCGGAGGGGGGTGATATCCCCATGATGGGCTTTGAAACCATCACTCTCTGTCCGATCGACAGGCGTCTTATCGATACCAACCTGCTCGTGCGCGATGAACTCGTCTGGCTCGATAACTATCACACGCGCGTTCGTGAAACGCTGTTGCCGCATACAAAGGGCGCCGAGCGCGAATGGCTGATCGCTGCGACGGAACCCTTTGGCCACGAGCCAAAGGGCTGATCCTCTAGGAAAACTGGCGCAGCAGGATGATCATCGCTGCGCCGGCCAAGAACATCGTCAATGCATTGAAGCGCAGCGAAACAAGCCCGGCGAAGGCAAGCGCCACAAGCCCCCTCCAATCGGCGGTCGTGATGGCTGGGGCCACAAGCGTTGTCAACACGGCGGCAGGAACGGCATTGAGGGCAATCTCGACGCGCGGGTGAATGCGCTCGAAGCGCGACAGCACGAGATGGCCGCCAATACGGGTGAGGAATGTCAGGACCGCGCCGGCGATCGTAATCCAGAAAATCGACGACATATCAGCCTTTCCCTTGCGCTTTTTCGGGCTTCGAGACGATCACTGCGACGAGAATGCCGGCCAATGCGCCAATGCTCACGTGCCAGGGTGAGCCGATCGTCTTGTAGGCGATGATCGAAACCACGCCGCTGGCGATGACGATCGCGCCCCAATTGTCGCGCGTGCGAAAGCCCATTACCAGGCCGAGAAAGTAGATCGGCAGAAGCATATCGATACCGAGCGCATGGGGATCAGAAATGAGGTTGCCGAAAAGACCGCCGATCCCGGCTTCGAGCACCCACATGACGTAGATTGGCGTCGCGACGCCAAGATACCAGATGAAGGTAACGGGCTTGCCCGATTCAGCACGCTTTTCTGTCTCGGCATATTGCGGATCGGTCAGCAGAAAATAGCTCAACAGACTTTGCAGCGGTTTGAAATGGCCGATGCGGCGTCCGACGGCTGCCGAATAAAGGACATGCCGGAAGTTGACCGCGAAAATCGAAAAGACGATCAGCCAGGCTGGCACATTGTGGCCGAAGAGTTCGATGCCGACCATCTGGCTCGCGCCGCCGAAAATCGTCGCGCTCATCAATACGGCTTCGCCAACGGTAAATCCATTGTCGATGGCGAGGGCACCGAACAGCAGGCCGAATGGCGCCGACGCGATCATGATCGGCAGGCCCTTTACAAAGCCTTCCCAAAACTGCGTGCGGGAACTCGTCTCGCTGGTGACGACCGTCCGCTGATATATTTGTTCGTCCATGCGTGAGGCTCTAGGCTATGAATGCAAGACTGTCACGTGAGATTTGTTGATTGATAGCATCAATGTTGCTGCAGTAAGCGCGGGCTGCCTGCAAACTTGCCACTCCCATGACCTATAGCTAGGGTTGCGGTCACTCGCATTAAAGGGAGGAAAATCATGGCATACGTCATCGATCGTGAGGTATGGGCCGAACATCCCGAGCGATGGCATGGCGAGGTAACGGGAAAGCCCTACGGAACCAACGTTTCAATCATCTTCAACAGCCAGGATCGTAAGGGTGCCGGGCCACGCCTTCATCGCCATCCCTATACGGAAACGTTCATCATCCGGAAAGGCCACGCACGTTTCAGGGTCGGCGATAGGATAATTGACGCCCACGAGGGACAAATCGTCATCTGCCCAGCCAACACGGCGCACAAATTCGAGAACCTCGGCCCTGGCACGCTCGAAACCATCGACATACACGCCAATGAGGTTTTCATAACGGAGTGGCTTGAATAGCCATCAATCCACAAGAGTCCCTTCGATCGACCTTCCCCAATCGATGAGCGGTTTCGACCGTAAGGCGAAATCGAACAGATCGTCGGCAAGCTTTGGCGAGGTGATCGCGGCGGGTTCGATCGCATAGCGGACAACAAAACTTCTGTTGCGCAAGGCTTCGATCAGGTCCGGATCCGTCACGTCGTCAAAGCCCCGCGGCGTTCGTTTCAATCGGTCGCTATCGCGCAGTTCGAGGCCGTTTTTGCGCAATGCCTCGACCATCGTTCGGTATTTTTCCGGCTTCGCGATGATCGATTTGCGAAATGCAGCAAGAAGTTCGCCCTTGGGCTGCCACCAGGCGACCGCCGCATAGCAGCCGCGATAATCTTCGAGTCCGACGCAAACATAAAAGCAGCCGGTTTCGGTCCATTTGCTCCCGTCCGGAGAAAGCAATGCCGAAAGGTGCCGGTTATAGGGGCTCTTGTCCTTGGCGAAACGCGTATCGCGCTTGATGCGAAACTGCGACTTCTTGCGGTCGCCGCGAAACGGCAGGCCGGCCTTTTCGAAGCGCCAGATCAAATCCTCCACGAGGTCACCGAGCGGCTCGTAGAGATGGGTCTCGAACAGATCCTTGTTTTCGAGGAACCACTCGCGATTCTGATGGAAATCCAATGCCTTGAGGAACGGCAAAGCCTTTTCGCCAAAGCCCTTGAAGAGTGGCTCGTTCATGCCCCCACCAATGTAAACCAGGCGTCCTCGTCGATCACCTCGATACCGAGCGTTTGCGCTTGCGTGAGCTTTGAACCGGCCCCGGGTCCGGCAACGACAAGATCGGTTTTCTTGGAGACAGAACCTGCGGTCTTGGCGCCATAGCGTTCCGCCATGGCCTTCGCCTCGTCACGCGACATGCGTTCGAGCGATCCCGTGAAGACGATCGTCTTGCCCGCTACGGGTGAGTCGTTGACCGCCTTCACTTCCTCGTCGAGTGGCGTGACCTCGGCGAGAAGCGCCGCAAGCGCATCACGGTTATGCTCCTCGGCATAAAAGTCGACCAGCGCCTCGGCAACGATGCTGCCAATCCCTTCGACGTCGTTGAGTTCGCGCCAGGCGTCGTTTCCTCTGTCGGATCTCTCCTTCGGTGCCTCCGCCGCCATTGCTGTCTCTGCCAGCTTCGCGTACGAACGAAAGGCTTTGGCCAGCCGCTTGGCATTGACCTCTCCGACATGGCGGATTCCGAGGCCATAAATGAAGCGGCTCAACGAAACTTCCCGCCTATCGTCGATGGCATCGTAAAGCTTTGTCACCGACAGGGTGCCGAAGCCGTCTATATTCTCCAGCTTTGTCAGGGAGTTGGCTTGTCGCCGCTTCAAGGTGAAAATATCGGCGGGCGTGCCGATGTGGAGGGCCGGATCCTCCGATTTGAAGAAAAACTCCACCTGCTTTTCCCCAAGTCCCTCAATGTCGAAAGCATTGCGGGATACAAAATGGCGGATGCGCTCCACCGCCTGCGCAGGACAGATCAGCCCGCCAGTGCAACGGCGCACCGCCTCGCCTTCCTCGCGCACGGCGTGGGAGCCACAGGCCGGACATGTATCGGGAAAAACGTAGGAGGCGGGTCCGCGCGGCTTGTCGGCAACGATATCGACGATTTGGGGTATGACATCGCCGGCCCGCTGCACGACGACGGTATCACCGATACGAAGGTCACGCCCTTCCCTAACTGGCTGGCCGTTTTGACCAATGCCCTTGATGTAGTCTTCATTGTGGAGGGTGACGTTGGTTACGACGACGCCGCCCACCGTAACCGGCTCCAGCCGTGCGACCGGCGTAAGGGCGCCGGTTCGGCCCACTTGAATATCAATACCGCGCAGGATGGTCATGGCGCGTTCCGCCGGGAACTTGTGGGCAATCGCCCAACGCGGGCTGCGCGACACAAAGCCAAGACGCTGCTGCAGGGCAAGATCGTCGACCTTGTAGACGACGCCGTCAATATCGTAACCGAGAAGCGCCCGCTGTTCCTCGATCTTGTGGTAATGCTTGACCAAGCCTTCAACCGTCTCGAACAACTGCATCAGCGGATTGACGCGGAAGCCATAGCCCTTAAAAGCGGCAACCATTCCCATTTGCGTTTTGGCTGGCATATCGCTGATCTCGCCCCAGGCATAGGCAAAAAACTGCAGCGGGCGCGACGCGGTAATCGTCGCATCGAGCTGCCGCAGCGACCCCGCCGCCGCATTGCGCGGGTTGGCGAAAATCTGCTTGCCATCCTTTGCCTGTCGTTCGTTCAGCGCCGCAAAATCTGCGTGGCCCATATAGACCTCGCCGCGTACCTCGAGCACCTCAGGCGGGTTGCCGCTCAATACGTTCGGAATGCTCGCAACCGTGCGCGCGTTGAGGGTGACATTCTCACCAGTGGTGCCGTCACCGCGCGTGGCTGCCGTCACTAGCCGCCCGAGTTCGTAGCGCAGGGAAAGCGAAAGGCCATCAATCTTTGGTTCGGCGGTTATGCCTATGGGTGCATCGGCGCCAAGCTTGAGGAAGCGCCGGATTCGACCGACAAAATCCTCGACATCGCTGTCGGAGAAGGCGTTGTCGAGCGACAGCATTGGAACGGCATGCGTAACCTTGCCGAATTTCTCCGAAACGCCGGCTCCAACCTTATTGGATGGCGAGTCCTCTCGCTTCAGATGCGGGAAGCGTTGTTCGATTGCGAGGTTGCGGCGCCGCAATGCGTCATACGCGGCGTCCGAGATGATCGGAGCATCCTCGGTATTGTAGCGGTAGTCGTGCTGGGCGATCTCTGCGGCCAGACGGCCAAGTTCTTCGGCCGCTTCCGGTTCAGTCAATTTCTCTACGGGGATGTCTGACATGGCCTGTCCGAAGCTGAAAATACGGATTCGGCCGGGAGATTAGCGTAAGAAATGCCGAAAAGCATCGCGCAATATACGCGGATCGAAACCAGCAGACATCTCCTGCCAAACGGGCCTCTGAATATCGCGTATACAGATCCGCCAGCTGGCATGACTCACGAAACGGCTGTCGAATTCTCACGTAAAAGCCGTACCGCCGCAGCGCGGGCTTCTTCGGTGACGCTCGCGCCGGCGAGCATCCTTGCGATTTCTTCCTGGCGATCATTGATTTCCATCGCCCTGATCGATGTCGCGACG
>NZ_JBBNAM010000122.1:0-25347 GCF_037994425.1 Phyllobacterium sp. | reverse complement strand
AGGGCAAATACGCCCGCATGGCGAAAGAGGGTGCGGCCGCTTGGGTCGATCCCGACGGCTATCGGCAGTTCATCGCCTCCAAGAAGCGTGCCTTCGAGGACGAGATTGATTTGGAGATGGGGGTGACTGCCAAAAAGCAACTGGACCTCTGAGGTATCCTAATCGACGCCCTGTTAGTTATCATGAAAACGCACTGCGGCAGGTGAGACCTGAGCGTAGCGCCGTCCACATGCAGCACAAACTTGCCAAACGTTTCAGGCCTCACTGGGAAAGATTTTAACTCCGTGTTCCGTCGACGTCCGCACAGTGCTGGCACGGAATTCACGGGGGGTCTGTTCGTCGTTTCAATTGTTATCGAACCGACTTTCTCACGACGACGGGTTCTCCGGCGGACGGCGCAGTTCAACCGTTTCATTTGTTACGTGCGACTGGCACATCGCTTACTGAAAAGTGCACTTATTTGCTTCAAAAGGAGATGGGAATGATTGATCGCGTGTTCAGCCAATCTTTTTAACTGGTCCGTCCTGACGTCCTTTGCCATCTTCGGAATAACGGTGCGTTATCAGACTGCGAAATTACGGAGATCTATGAGTTTGCCCCGCCGATGCTTGAGCATGATCAGGAGACGACAACAATGGTGTCATGGCTTTGGCGTGTGAGATACTCGAGGAGCAACTGCGTCCACAAATGTACGTCGCGCAGGAAGAATGACAATCGGCCAACTACATCATATTGTGGCACGTCAGACGGCTTGGTTCGGGTGTGTGAGGCGCGCAATCTTTCTCATATGGTGAACCGCCTCAGTGCCACCCGTCGTCTGAGTAAAAAGGGCAAGGGTCTCCTCATCGTCAGCACCCACGGCCATTAAAGCGTGGTCCAGGTATTTCCTTGAAGCCGGGTTTTGTGAAATCAAGAACGCTGTTGATGCCAACTGTACAATCGTAGCAGCGAGGCTGATGTGTTTGGCAAGAGTTTCCCAATAGAATCGTGGCCAGAAGATCAGCGCATTTTCGCGCGGCAATTCGGGACGTCGTTCTGAGGGATGTTTCAAACGCAGGATGCCGCTTTGCAGCGGGTGCACACGCTCGAAACGGACCATCGTGGCGAAAGCAACAAGCAACTTGACCAGGCTGCCTACTGGAACGCCAGTTGCAATAGCACGACGCAGCAGCGTCTTCATGTGTTTTGGTGTGTAGTAGAGCGACCAAGCTTCACTATAAATGCTTTCCCATTCGAGCTTGCTCATCCTGGCGTGGGCTGTGCAGACATGCTCCACATCATAGATATTGAGATCGGACTCCATCTTTACGCCGTCTTTCCACAGTTTCTGATGATCCTCCGAGCCAGGTAGCGGTGTCAGACAAAAGAACTCGACGATATCGAGTGGAAGCTCGTCCTGAATGATTGCTATATCGCGCCTGATTGTTTCGGGGGTATCGGATGGAAAGCCGAGGATGTAGCCGGCCAGCGTAATGATGCCCTGTGCCTTCCACGCGAGCAACATCGTGCGGTATTCGGTGATTTTGTTCTGGCCCTTCTTGGCCGCGGCGAGATTGTCCGGATTGACGTTCTCAAGCCCGATAAAAACACGCGTGACGCCGGCGCGCTTGGCTTTTTCCACGAAGTTATCGATCTTGTGGCAAAGTGTATCAACCTGGATCATCAGGCCAAGGGGGATTCCTTCCTTCTCTTTCAAGTCTATAAGCCGATCGAAGATTGATTCCCACGCTTTGTTTCGCGCAAAGTTGTCGTCGGTAATAAAGAACTTGTGGATACCGTGCGCCCAATTCAGGCGCACCAGTTTTTCGACATCGTCCGCCGAGCGAAATCGCGATTTGCGCCCCTGCACGTTGATGATGGTGCAGAATGAACATTGATAAGGGCAACCGCGACCGGCATCAAAGCTCGCGCTGAGTCCCAGCGTGCGCTTGATATAGCGTTTCGGCAGGAACGGCACAGGAGCGCGTTCAATGCAAGGCAGGTCATCCATGAAATTGTAAAGGGGTTGCAGGCCCCCGGACGCAGCATCGCGCAGCAGGATCTCCAGTCTGCCTTCTGCCTCGCCGGCAAACATGGCAATGCCCAGCTCGCGACATGCTTCGAGCCCGACAGCGCTTCCGTCCAGCATGGCTAGGCAACCCGATACGTGAAAGCCACCCATGGCGACGGGCAGTGATGCATTACGGAACGGACGGGCAATATCGAGTGCGCGCGGGTATTGATTGGATTGGACACCCACCAGAGCGACCATTCCGAAATCATCGTTTCGCCGAAATTGAGCAAGAAGCGCCGGAATGTCGACACGCGTGTTGGTCTCGTCGATGACCGTAATATCGATAGCGACATCTGGGCCAATCACCGAACGATCTGCACAATCGGCAGCAATGCCGTAAAGCGCAGCGAGTGAATTCGAGGGAATCATGGCTCGCCACCAGCGGATCACATATCCGTTGTCATCGTAGTGTGACGGCTTGATCAATACGAGCTGAAAGCGTCGAATTCTAGCCTCGGCAACATGGGACAAAATCGATCTTTCGGGGTTGGAGGCAATTCTTCAAACACTCGGGTACCAGACCCGCTTTTTTGAAATCGTGTTTAACCGTACCATCCCTTGCCCCGAATGTCTTGTAGTAGACAATAATTTCATCGACCATCCCCATCAGGTCAGTTTGCAGGTTTTGACCGTTGGGTCGTCGCGAGTTCGAACAACGCCTCGACCTTACCCGTGCAGGAGATTGCAAGAATGCTTCAGTTAGACACAGAGATTGGTAATCGCCAAAGAGCCCAACGGACATCAAGTTGACGCCAAATAAGCGAATTTTTGAAGATTCGTGTCAACTCCTGTCTGACCAAACAGAGTATTTGGAGTTCATCGATGCCGTTCGCATCGTGGGAGACTCGTGGACCATGTCGTTCTCTTTTTCCATGATGGTGTCCTGATTGGTCGGCTGGCATGGCTCATTGAATGGAATAGCTGTTGCTCTCACCCCGTGGGGTGAGATCATTTATTCTTTATGCGTGCTAGGTAGACTAAGTTCGCCGTTCGGCGGATCCACGGGGGGTGGACTCATGCATAGGGCATTGCTTTTCGCGATGGCGGTCGCGAACCTCGCGACTGTGACGTCGCGTTCGAACGCTTGCGTCGACACTGCTCTGGTCCTGGCGGTGGATGGGTCCGGAAGCATTTCTGACGACGAATACGCGTTTCAAAAATCAGCAATTGCCTCTGCGTTCCGCGATGCGTCGGTAATGTCAGCGATACGATCCGCGGGTCGTGTGTCGGTTGCCGTGGTATTCTGGGGCGATGGCGAATTTCCTTCTCAAACAATCGACTTTATCGATATGGACGGCGTGAAGCCATCGGAACAGTTCGCGCAGGAAATTGAACGTAACGAGCGCACCGTCTTCGGCAACACCGACATAGGTTCAGGCATCTGGACAGGGCTTGAACTGCTTTCCCGGTCGCGATTGTGCGCTCGAAGGCTGATCGTTGATATCTCGGGCGATGGAGCGGAAACCTCAGCGCCCAAGCGAAGGCCTTCGATATCACTGCTTCAGGCACGCCGCCGTGCCGAGGAGATGGGGGTCACCATCAATGCGCTGGTGATATCGGACGAAGACGTTGACCTTGCCAGCTACTACACCAACAGAGTCATCATAGGCCCAAACAGTTTCGTCATGAAAATAAGAACGTTTGCGGATTTTGCGCAGGCAATCAGGCTGAAACTTGTCAGGGAGTTGTCCTGAACGTTTGCCCGCAGCCTTGCTGACGAGGCAGGACGGGCCTATTCCTCGGAGAAAGGCGTGGCCGCCGCGGCATCTGGAGAGAGCGGACAGGATACTGGGTTTCCTTGCAGGGCGGGGAGAAGCTCGTTCAACAAGCAAGGTGGGCAGCATGGTATTTCAATGTGCGTGATGGCCGGATCATCGCCGAGTTTAACGCTGAATGGTTTACGGGCGGTGGGCAAAGCTCAGACGTCACACTGGCGTAGGAGCTCTGTAGATCGGGAACAATGTAAGTACGCCTTGTGGGCAGTCGCAATCAAAAGTTGCTCTGTCAGTTTCCGATGCCCCATCAATATTGCGGTTTCGAGATTGACGATGAAGACAGTCGGCTGGGCTCGCAAGAAAGCGCGCCGCCCAATGCGGTGTGTTGTCACCTTTACCCCCCACAATTCATGGTTTCGGGGACTGATGCCCTCGCTTTCCGTTGTTTAGAAGCGACACCGCGCCACTTCTCAAGAATTATGCGAGCTGACAAGTTCACCCGTCTCAAACGCTCGAATAGCTACCCCTGTTCACTTGAATTCTGATCCTCAGGTCGGCGGGCGCCGCAGCAGTGGAGATGCCGGCTTTGGTGAACTTATGATAATTTCTCTAGAATAAGGGTGGGGCTTTCGATCGAGGGATAGTCGTTTGTATCACTGATCGCCAGTGTCGCTTGCTGAAGGAGACCGCTTGCGAACGTAAAGTCCAGATTCCCTAGCTGCCCTAATGAACGCTGAGCGTGCCGCCCCGGCCGTCTTTTTACCTTCCAGCGCAGCAAGACACGCCTGGCGTGCCGCGTTGAACTTGCTGCTTTTCGGGCTCGGCCAATTCTGTAGGAGGAAATCGACAGCTTCATCAACCGAAGCGACGGTTACCAACCCTGCGCCGTGTTCGGTCATAATTAAAACGCGTGGAAAAGACGTGTCACCCATGCCCATAAACGCTCTTCGACAGGCTTGGTTCCGCATTGTGTCTCCTGGCGGACCGACAACGGTTTTCTTCTACCTTTTTGCCAGGTAGCGTTGACAGCGCTGCTGCGTGCAGCATAGGACAACGCGTCGAGAGGCCAACACCTTCGACCTGAGGTTCGGTGCGCTGTTAGTTCGGTAACACTGGACCTCATCTTCCCAAACTAACGTGAATTGACGGATACCTGCAACAGGCGCACGATTCATGCGTCGTGCATTTAGCCATCGGCAACACAGAGGCTCGGTTCGTCTCCTCAGACCGAGCCTCACTTTTAAAAGCGCCTGGTGGGGCACTCTGAGTTTGCAACGATGACACCAACGCTGCGCTACCCGAACCCAACAAACCAAAGGGTCCGATGCCCATCAGATGTAATCAAATCACTCGCGAGTGATCTACTTACTATCGGTGAGCGTGTACTGCCCGCACATTCACCTCTGCTGTGATTGCTCAAGTTGTACATAGCCCTCGTCGCGCCATCAGTCCGGCATTCTCACAATACTGTGGTGCGCTATAAGCGAATGACCCCGCGCCTTTCGACAAGGTTTTCGAACAGTGCCACCGCGTTTGCAAGAACACTGCGGGCTGCCCACATTTTTGCACGGCCCGCAACTTCTACCACCCACGCTATTTTGTGCAGCGCAGCAACCTTTATTTCGCAACTGCGTTGTGAACAATCAACGCCGTTCCGGTCGTTGACAGGAAAGGATGTCTTGATGCGCAATATAGCTGACACGATCAGACGCTTGAATGCCACGCGAATTCCAGCAGCGCCCTTCGCGGTTTCGGGCTTGAACACACGCTTGCAGCACCTGGCGGACTTTGGCCAAAATCCCGGTGCGCTTCGTGCGTGGCAGTACATTCCACCAACTTTCGGACCCGGATCGCCACTGGTGGTCGTTTTGCACGGCTGCACGCAAACGGCGGCCAGCTATGACCGTGGTTCCGGGTGGTCTGAGCTCGCCGATGCGCACGGATTTGCACTTCTCTTTCCTGAGCAACAGCGAAATAACAATGCAAATCTTTGCTTCAACTGGTTTGACCCCCGCGATACGACCAGAGGGCATGGCGAGGTTGCGTCTATCAGCCAGATGGTGCTGGCCATGACAGAAAAATATCTCATCGATCGTGCGAGGATATATGCAACGGGTTTGTCGGCCGGCGGGGCGATGGCTGTCGCCATGCTCGCAACCTATCCTGAATTGTTCAAGGCGGGCGCAATCATCGCGGGATTGCCGTTCGGCACCGCATCAACCATCCCCGAGGCATTCGACCGCATGCGCGGCCACGGCATGCCCGAAAGCCGCGCGCTGGCTGACAAGGTGCGCCAGGCCTCGGACTACCAAGGACCCTGGCCCGCAGTATCCGTATGGCAGGGAACTGCTGATACGACCGTTGATCCGATCAACATGGAGGCGATTATAAGTCAATGGTGGCAATTGCAGGAGCTCAACGATACGCCGATCGTCACATCGCTTGCCCAGGCACATCGGTGCAGGACGTGGAAGGACGCCAATGGGTCAGTATGTATTGAAGGGCATACCATCAATGGGATGGTTCACGGCACGCCAATCAAAACGAGCGGTCCGGACGGGTATGGAACGTCCGGGACCTTCATGCTCGACGTCGGGATTTCGTCGACGTGGCATATCGCAAGTTCGTGGGATCTGTTGACGGAAGGTGAAAGACAGGCTGTTGAAACCCCCAAGCCATCGTTTGCGCTATTTGCAACTGACGCGAGTCCCAAGCCGGATGACCATGCGATTGGTACGGTGATTGAAGGTGCGCTGCGGGCTGCGGGCCTGATGCGATAGAGGCCCTATGCGACCAGTTTCGTCGATATATTCTGCGCATTGCTAATTTTGCTCCACAATGGGGTACTGGCTCCTCGCTCGAGACCGTGTTCATCGTGTGCGGTTGGACTTCTGATGGGGCGTCGACTCTATCTATGGTAATCCTTATCGGTGCCGGAACTATCTCGCGGAACGGCAAGGCAAACGCAATTTCGGCGGAATTGCAGCCGCCGCCAATTCGTACCAATCCGTCGAGGTCCGCTTGACGGATACCGTTAAAGAGCCGCCATCGTCCGTTAAGATAGGCTTCGAACACAGCGTGAAGTCACGCGACCCGAGATAGCGTTCAAATAGACCCACGTGTACAAATCGTAGTCTCGCATCGCGATCAAATTCGATGATCAGGCTTTTTTATATCCTCAATCTGTTTGCGCAAGTGCGATCAGATCTCTTTGCGAACTCGCTGATCACTGCACACTGCGATCATCCCTTGAAGTTCAGTTCGAAAAGCCGAATACCCTTGCTAAGACGCGAGCGCAGGACCGTTTTTGCCGACCAGTGTCCCGAGCGCGGTTCTAAGATCAATATCATAGTTAAACCCAACGGCGGTGCAGGCAATGCGCGAAATCTTCTTGCCGTCGAGAGCCATCCAGTAGAACGCCTCAAAGACAGTCTTGACCAGCATCTCATCGCGCACCTTTGTCTGATAGGTATCGAGAATGGCCAGCACCCCCAAATAGCGCGGGGTCAACTGCTTTGTTCATTTGCCTCGTTTTCCCGGCTTTTATGATTATTCTGCGGCCCATCCAAAACAGACAGTTGCCCCCTCCAAGTCGATGCAGCGATCGGCTCGTACTTGTTGCTTACGCGCTCCATCCACTAGCAATTCGAAAACATCCGCGCTTAGCGAAACTTGCTTATGGCTGCCAGTTATTTGCGCTGAGCTGCCTTGCAAGGGAAACTGCCACTCGTCGCAACGACCGGAACTCCAATAAAATGCTGACCATTCAGTGGGGTGTGCTTCGGGCCGGATAGGGCAGGCAGAACGTTCGAAATCATTTGCCATGCCGATGTGACTTTGATGCGCATCAAAATGAAAACATCGACATTGAAGTGCGTGATAAGCGGCAATGACCCCGTGCATTGATCCGTATCAATGCTGTGCGATCGAGATCTTGGTTTGATGAATCTATTGTCTGCAGTCGCACCAAGCCTTCTGGCAAGAACCGGAAGTGAATTCGATCAGCGAGCAACGCGACGGTGGCGAGTTGTCTTTCGCGTTTCAAGAATGGCACGAGCTCGTGGGCTGCAATGAGTTGCCGTAACTTAATTGAGGAGAAAAGATATGACCGATAAAATGACCAAGCTTCCCATCAAATCCGAAAAGAAAAGAGATGTCACATCCAGCTCACCGCGATCAACGTTCGAAAATTTGCGGCAAGAAATCGATCGGATTTTTGATGATTTCAGCCCTTCCACCTGGCGGTTTCCATTCGGGAGGTCGATTTTCGGAGTTGAGGTTCCTCATCCAGCTGCGTGGCAGGTAGCGCCAGCGACCGATATGGTCGAGAAAGATACGGAATACGAGATTTCGGCAGAACTTCCAGGAATGGATGAAAAGGACATCGAGATTAAGCTTTCGAACCATACCCTGTCCATCAAGGGCGAGAAGAGCGAAGAGAAGGAAGAGCGCGAAAAGGACTACTATCTTTCTGAACGGCGCTATGGATCGTTCCACCGAATCTTCCAGCTACCTGAAGGGGTAGATTCAGACAAGATCGAGGCGAGCTTTTCGAAAGGCGTGCTCAAGCTAAAGCTGCCCAAGACCGCTCAGACGCAGAAAACGCACAAGAAGATTTCCGTCAAGGCAGGTTAAACCGCGCCGCGCATTAGCGTGGCGCTTACGTCGAGGAGTTATGGGGAACGCCGTCATTTATTCTCGATAGCGGATGTACACCGTCGTCTTCTTCAAGCGCTGTCTGGAGCCCTGCCTCAGACAGCGCGTGCAATATTGGAGCCTCGTCTGTGAGGGTTCCACGACCCGCCCTGAAGCGAGTTTCTTCGCAATGTCATATGGGGAAAAGACAGTTAAAAGTTCAACACTGCGGTTTTCGGCTTTGGAAAAATACTATTGCTGCACAGAACCGCTGAACTCTTGGCGAAGCAGAACCACATTGGGATCGTCGGGATAACTCATGACCTTGAAACCCATTTCTCGCTCGAGCTCAATGGCCGCATGGTTCTCCCGGCTCTCAATAGACTCGATGCTCTTAAACCCATGTCTCCTGGCGTAATTGGCTATATGTGAAAGCAGTTCCCAACTTATCCCAAGCCGCTTGTAATCCTCGCGGATGGAGAGCGCGACTTCGCCACGTTCAAGTCCGTCGTCAGAAGCAAGCATTGCCACGGCAAGTAACGTATCATTGGGTGCGAATGCCAAGAAGTTGCTGACTTGTCGATCATCAGAACGTGTCATCGCTGCAAGTCTTTCGTGCGAAACTTCTTTCATGCCCGATAAGAACCGAAATCGGATGTCCTCCGCCGTCACGTGTTTGAAAAACTCTGCCACCTTTGGTTCATCCTGTGGCAATGCGCGCCGGACATGAAAACGAAACCCAGTGCGTGTGGTAAGATCATGATTGATGTCGTCGGCCAGCATCGTGTCTCTCCTATGCTTCTTCTGTGGGCATTATCAAGTCAGGGTTTCAAAGCGTTCCCCGTCCGTCCCACCGCACAAGTTTGAATTATAGCATCCTGAATGAGCTGGCATTGATCTCGCTCAATCGCCAGACAGACCTGAAGCATTTAGAACAACAGTTACGGGGACTCGCTATTGCGGGCGCCGAGATGAACAAAAACGCCAGTAAAAACCCAATTCGGTCTGTCGAGATCCGCGCGGACGCAATATCGACGTCGGAAGTGCTCAGACCTGCTTCCGATCCGCAACAGGATGTTGAGGCGGCCGCTGGTCTTGTGTCCCAAGCGACAGTTCGATTGGCAAACCGGACGCCTCCATTGGGGATCGCTGCGAGCCAAAGACCGGCATGGGTAGCGGCTAACCGCTCAATCGGCAGGCGGTGCATGATCAAGTACATGGAACGAATGGGCGGCAATGGACCGTGTTGGCCCGCTGGAGTTGCTTACCAAAGCAATCCTTGAAGCGGCGAACAAAGCCAAGAAAAAGGGGTATCTAAGAATTGATCCGGCGCGAGAATTCGCTGCACCGTTTCTTGTCTATGATAGAATAGAAAACAATGAGAAATAGTATGTGGTCTGTGGACCAGAGGCAGGGAAGGAGAGTCTCATGGCATTTCCTGAATCGACACGCGCAATCATGTTCGCGGTTATTGTTGGCACCGGCATGATCGGTACCGCGGTCGCACAGACGTCCTCTACGCAGTCTCAATCCGGAGATATGACGGGGCAAGTTCAGGGTACTCAGCCCGATCAGTCCGGTATGATGCCGCCTGGCATGATGCGTGGGAACATGATGGGCGAAATACCTAGGATGGGTATGCGCGGGCACATGATGAAGTTCATGTTCGCCATCGCCGACGTCGATGGCGACGGGGCACTTTCCTTCGAAGAAGTGACAACAATCCATAAGCGGATTTTTGACAAGGTAGATGCTGACAAGGATGGCAAAGTCACGCCCGAGGAGGTTCAAGCGTTCATGCGGCAGTAAGAAGACGATTGTGCTTAGGGGCGGACAATCGGTCCTGCCGCGTCTTACGAGGTCGTTGCAGTCCTCGCCGTGACCCATTGGCGAAGCGTTAAGGAAACAACGGGACGGTACTATTTCTCGAGTGAACGCTCGGGAGGTGTATCTGATCTGACGCCGGGTCGGAGCCCTGCGGTTTAACTGCATCTTGGGGGATGACAGTGGCAGGGGCTCGCTCTCCTGTCGTTTCTCAAGCGCTTTCGATCATGCGTTATCGGGCGTCTTTCAGACTTAACAAATAGGCTGCAATGTTACTGATATCCTCGTTCTTCAGTACAAGGTTAGGCATTGTGCGATGCGACGTTCGAAGAGATGCATACAATGCCATTTCAGTGATGCCCGGGGTCTTGGCGATTGTGTCGAAGGTCGGCGCTTGTGGGTTTGGTGATGAAGGCTGTCCATGCTCGACTGCGTGGCAAATGGCACAGACATGCCGCGCGAAAATCGAACCCTGCTGCGGGTCTCCCACTTCTTGTGCATTGAGGCTTGCTGGCACCACGGTGAGAACCATACCGACTGCAAAGCCATACAGATGTCCCATAATCGTGCGCCCTCACTGCTTTTCCTATCCTATCGGACGGCACAGCGAATGGCTAGGTAGACGAGCAAGGAAGAGCAATCGTAATTCGCCACCTCACGTGCGCTGGACCCTTTTCCCGAAGGTAAAAGCGTGTGGCTGTCGGCCTCCAGCAGATGACACGGTTCTTGTATACTGGCCGTCGTTCCTCCACTTCCTCAGCCTCACCATGGACGAGTACTATCACTGGAGCCGGAGCCGCCCGAGGCCAAGAGTGGAAAGAATTCGATTGTTTGATCAATCGGAAATTCGTCCTGTCCCCTGCACCAAAATTGACAGTTAAGGCCGCCACAGATTTGCAGTGGACCGGCCTGAACCAGCCGAGGCGCATCAACTGCGCAATGCCCCGCGCATCCTTCTTGTCGGCCTTTACCGGCATCGTCTTAAAGGCCGCACGCACGTGGCGCGTCTCGATCAGTTCGACCGCCAGACCTACCCCAGCCATTCCAGCGTGAAGCCATTGAGACAAGGGGCCGGCCTCCAGACCGATTCGCTCCATTGCCACCCCGGGCTCGCCAAACCAGGCGTTCAGCGCATCGGGTTCACTGTGGACCTTTGCTTCATGCACAATGCGGCCATCCGCATCCCGATTGAATTGTTTGAGCCCGCGCACTGACGACGGAATGGCAATTCGCGTTGCGAAGCATATCTGCTTCGATATCGAAAATGGATTACAGGACTAAGCCGAAGCCTAAGCGCGCCTTGGAGCAACAACTGCAGCTCCACTCAAATAGCCGCATCGCAAATCCTGTATTGAGCTAATCGCTTCTTCCAACGAATAGCGAACGGTGGTGGTCACCACTTCGGCTCTGGCAGCGACGGAAAGAAGTCTCTGACATCCTGACGAGTAAGGTTTGAGACGGAAACCCGCTCGCGTTTGCGCCGCATATGTCATGCTTGGAATATCGCTTACATGAGCACCACCCCACACCGGAGCCGCCCTTGCGCACAGCGCGTAACGCTTGGTACAAGATCGCATATTGGAGCGAAAATGATGTCGGCATCAAGCTCCTCGGGCGGTTTTTTCGTTCAAACCGCCCGATCAGATTGGGGCCCAGTTTCTTGGCAAAATTATGGGTCTGCGACCCGGGTGAGCGCTAAGACCTCCGGCACTATTTGTGCGATGATGTGTGCCACATCATACAACGATGATGCGATCGTCAACCACCTTGACGCCTGGAGCAGACCAAGCGGCTCTTTCCACGGCATTTCGTTCCGACCACGCGCGCACCCGCCCCTGGAGTTTGACCCTGCCGGCATCGTCGACGTCCACAGTGATGCTCTTGGCTTCTACTTCGGCTGCCCGCCTAAGGGCATCCTCAATGCGCTGTTTGACGTCAAACGCCATTGAGCTAGTTTCAACCTCAATATAGTTCACCACGTCGATTACGCCCCTCAAGCCTCTAACGGCTTCCCCAGCAGCGTTCCTTTGATAATTCCACTTCACTCGACCCATGAGCGTCACCCGGCCATCTTGCACCTTGACCAAAACAGTTCCCTCAGGAATGACCGTATTCCATTTGATCACCTTAGCGCGCGCTTTGCAATTTCATCATCTGCCGTGCGATGCGACCCGCGCGGACGCACCTCAATCTCCTGCGCAATTCCACGTACGCCTCCGACCCTGCAAACCACATCGGCGATTTTGTTCTTCTCGGCATATGTCTGGACATGACCCGAAAGTGTTACCACACCGTTTTCGGTGGCTACGCCAATATGCGCAGCGTCAATGCTGGGCTCAAAATCGAGTTCGTCGACAATATTCTGCCGCAAGGTTATATCATCCATAGCTGTTGTCCTCTGTTCCTGAAGCAGACGTGGCCGCCGCTTCTTCCAATGATCTAACCCATGCACCCGGAACGCTTTGGCATTAACGCGGCTCCGCTCAACGTGCCATTAGGATGGGAAATTTCGGTGCGTCGATCATCGACTTCGTGACGCCTCCGAACACCCGTTCCCGCAGACGGGAGTGACCATATCCACCCATCACAATTAGATCGGCGGAAATGTCGACGGCGTGCTGATTGAGAACATTCGCAACCGTATCACCACCACTAGGCAGCCTGTCCACAATCGCCTTCACCCCATGGCGAGCCAAGTAGGCGCCAACGTCGGCTCCGGGTTCAGGTCCATTCGAGCTAACATCCGGATCGACGAGCGTAACGTGAACGTCGTCTGCCTTGATAAGCATACCCATCGCTTCCCGGACCGCTCGCGCAGATTCCACGCGCGAATCCCACGCCAGAAGCACATGCTTGGGCGTTAGCGTCGGGACTGTTCCGGACGGCGAAATCAGAAGGGGTCGTCCAGATTCGAACAAAGCACCCTCCACTACCTTGGATCTAAGGTCTGCGGACTTCAGGACCTCGGGGCCAACAAAAGTCAAATCAGAATACCGGCCATGGCGCCCAATCTCTTCGGCGGCCCAAACGAACTCGGCATATTCGCTTTCGACGCTGGCTGAAATCCCCGCTTGCTCGAGCAGCTGAGTGATTACCCCGGTACGTTTCTCCAATTTCTTGAGGTCGTGCTGCCGCTCCTCCAGCCATGCATCCGATATTGTGGATGCATAATCGCCAATGGGAGGTGGCGAAGCCATCAAGATGACAAGGACCGAAAGGTGGGAATCGTTTTGCGCACAAAGGTCTATGGCTATTTTGAGATCGGCGTCTCCCACCTTCGATCCGACAACGCACATGATGGTTCTTAGGGACATTGGGGTTCCCTCCTTGGAATTACGGCCCAATTACTGCTGACGGTTATGCCAGACTGCAATGGAAGCTTGCGACATCTGGCGCGGGAGTGCCTTGATCCAGATCAACGCTGCTGGTCGCCACAACGTGGTCGCGATCCGCTGCCCGCAACGCCGTGAAAAGGGGCAGCTGTACAACTCATCTTTATGGGAGATCCTATCAGGCGTGCGACAGCCTCAAGGGAAAATCACTGCGGAAGCCTTGGGAGATAAGCGAAGTCGTATATCGACCTCGCGATTCATTTATTTGCGTCGCCCTCACCCATCTTGATCGCGATCGGAGATGCAGCGGATCCCATTGTCGGCATAGGCGAGATAGGCCGCGTAGACGTCGGCTTGCTTGATAAGGAGTTTTTCTCTTCGAAACCGAGGTATCCCATTTCGGCAGTCCGTCCGGCCACGGCGTCATTGGGGCGTTCTCTGGCATAATGCCATGCCGCTTCTGGTTGGCGAAGATCACATCGCGCAGCTTGTTCCGGCCGTCGTCGAAAGGTGCATGTCACCGATCTTCTTCAGCCACTCGGGCGTGGGATGATGCGGCGCGTGGGTCGCTCCGGGCACGTAGTAAACGAGCCACGGTTTGCCGGGGCGCGATCTCCGGGAGCTGCCTGATGTTGTTGCGGGTAAATGACGAACGCCTGTCACCTCCTGTGCGCGTGCCAAAAAAAGCAACTTATGGTGAGAAGACCCGCGCCTGCGAGTTGCTTGCACCGATTTTTATATTGCGCTCGCCTGGCCAACTACCATGAATATGAAGCCTCTCTTGTAGCGGATCTTCATGGCCGTGTTCCTTCCCCTAATGGCTCTTGTTGGGTCAACTAACTGAGTCAGTCGCATCGCTTTGCCGGAGAAGTTTCGGCAACGCAGTCAACGACGGCCTTCCTTTTTGCTCCGCTCTTCGGCCCGGTCAACGCGCCGACCTCATCTGCGAAGTTGTCACGGGTATTTTGATCGACGGCAGCGACCGGAGCGGCAAGGATCAGGCCTGCCGCGTTTCCAGCCGCCGCCGCCGTTCCGGTGGTTGCAGCCAGGATCTGGTCGCCAAGTCCGATCCTGTTGTCCGTAAGCGTCTGGCCATCGGAGATACGGGCACCGATAAGCCGTACGATCTCCGGAGATTCTGCGAACTTGCTGTGATTGAGATCGTCGCCCGCTTTAACTTTCGTCAGGTCGATCACAGCGATCTTGTTGGCTTCAAGCTCCTTTTTGTATGGAGACTGTTCCGGGTCGATGGATCCAAGTCGGGCCACGTCTCCCCAAACCCGGCGCGAAACAGCCAGTGCGCGGTCATCACGCGAGACGAACAGGGTGAACTGCGGATGCTGCTTTCCCATATCTGCAATCTGCGAACGGAATACGTCGACGTCGACATCGGGAGCCGCAAGCATCACGTTTTTAAATTTCGCAGGTAACTTGCCATTGCGGATCGCCATCTGTCGCAGCGACTCCAACGTAAGCCAGTTGCCCATCGAATGCGCAATTATGGAGACCTCTTTAACTTCTGCATCGCGCGCTAGATACTGAAACAGTTTCTCCAGAGCGTTTCGGGTATAATTCGTGCTTTCACGGTCATATCCGTAGGCGAGCAGACTGCCGCGCGACGGCCACGTCACCAAGACGGGCGCGCTATGCACGCTTGAATCCTGGACGATTTGTGCGAAGCGGTAGACTGAGTCCTCAAACCGATTATTGAAGCCATGGATAAATACAAGAACGCTGCGATCGGGACTCTTTCGGACGGATGTGGTGAGCCATTTCTTGGCTGCATCCGCTGTGATTTCATCCGCTTTCAAGGTTGCGAAGTCAGTAGCCGGATTGGCCGGCAGTTTCTTTGGCCAGGCGACCTCCCCCGCCTTTCGGGCGTTCTTGGGGGGGATCGACACGGTGATGTCTGCGAATGCCGGCGCCAGTCCGCGTTCGCCTGTAAACATCTCCCCCGGAACCGACGAGCGACTGCGCGTTGTAGCCACCAGCATTTCAACCCTGCTGGACGAAGGAACGGTGTCGGCCACGGGCAACAACACGTTTTTCGGACGACCAGCACATGCTGACGCAAGGATAACCAACGTGCCAATTATAGCGCATCGTAAAAGTCCGGAACCCGAGCGTGACGACCACCGGGAATTACCACCGCTCCCATTCATCATTACGGCCACCAATCTTAACAATAATAGACGCCGACGGCGCAGCGTCGTGCCGTCCGCCGTGCCACTCCGGCAACGCTAACTGGGGTGAGCGGACGGCCAACCCGGGCCTCGGCAATCGTCACAAAACTGAGCTCATGCGGGATTGTAAGTTGGTAGCCAGCCTCCATGCCGAACAAACCGACGATCCCAGCCAGCAGAGCGATTATTAGTTTCATTGAAATGTTCATTGGTGCCTCCCAAAGTGATCTGGCCTTGATGCCATTCTTCCAGTCGTTGTCTTGATGGCGTGCTGAGTCCCTGGTCGATCTTGTTCGCAGTGATGACGTATCTTCCGTCCTCTCACTGGTCACGCAGCGCTAGGGAGAGTGTTGGAAGTCAATGATGCGCCCGATGGCTCTCAACTCCTCTATAGTCTTGCCATAGCAATCAAAGATAGCGGGGCGGTTTTTGGGTGACTCAACCATGCCCTTAGCGCTCACTTTCGCGGAAAGTTGCCCGCCCGCTGGCATGTATGTCGCGGTGCCGTCCTTCTCGACCGTGGCAAGATAGCCGACGGCCCAATTTTTGGTCCGCTCGTTCCAACACATGATGCCCAGCGGCAACCCGGTGGGCACGCTTGGGGCAACAGATTCCGTCGCCAAGGTGACCTGTACTGAACCGCCCATTGCCATGATAGTGGCGAACGAAAGCCCAGCGAGGTTGAAGGTGCTAATCCAGTTCATTTCTCGTCCCTCCCAAAAATCGATTTCCACCGAGTGTGCGATGTTAGAGTATTATCGTCGCCAGTTTTCGCAGTATTTGCTCTAGCGGCATCATTGTGAGTAACATCGGTATCATTGGAACCATAGTCGCCGCTGTGAGGCGGTAGATAGCATCACTCGTTACGGGTACCGTACGCATTGTTCGAACGGTTGCGTAGCTGGTGCCCATGTCGGGGAGCGATTGGATATCGGCGCTGCCCAAGAGCATTCCAGGCTTGTGATTAGTGTCGCGAATCCATTTGACGTCGAACTCGCTCACATAGCGCATGGCCAATCTTCCATAGTCCCGAAGGCCGTTTCTTCTCGCCTCCGACAACTGTGGTACGAACACCAGGAGCGGAACTGTAGCCACGCACAGCACTAGAACCAGCATTGCGGCGATCTCTGCCTTAAACTCAGTCAGTGATGTTCCAAGGATAATAACGTGGGTCGCCAGATATCCCGCAAGCAACGTACCATGGGCTGCAGCGAACACTGTGAGAACTCGAAGTGTATTCGAAAGAAAACTGAGGCCAGCGAGACCGTCGGGGTGGGTCGGAATCAACTTCAAGCGAATGCGCGAAACGTGCCACAGAAAGCGTGCCCAGATAAACAGACGGAAATACCAGCGGCACAAGATAAACTGGAAGATCGGCAGACTTACCCAAGCATACCACGTTCCCGCGAGCGACAACCTTGGACCATCCGGCGACGGAATCATGTACCACGTCACGGTTTCGGCGACGACATAGCGCCGCCAAATAAGGATGCCGCCACCATACACGAATGCAATCAGCAGAATTTCTGCAAAGGCGGAGTCGCGTAATCGCGCCGCGGATTCTATGGCGCGCTGGAACGGCGTCATAGCATTGTCGGGGATCAGACCTCTCTCGATGAACTGCCGCGGCATAGGCCGCACGCGCGCCTCCGTCACTCGTTCGGCAACGATCAACAATGGCAGCGCCAGCAGTAGGCGGACATGAACTTCCAGGTCGTGCAGGAACGGTACCACCACGTCCCCGCCAAAAACGTGGCCCTCCACACTCGATAAGGCCAACAGTGGTAACCAGGCCAACAATGCCAAGGCGACACCAAAGCGTTGGCGTGCCGTCGAATCGGGGTCCTCGGATTGCCGGGTCCGGAACAAGAGCTTATGTAGAGGACCTTCTGAGAAGAGCGAAAGGGCCGCCGATTCGCCGGACGGCTTCAAGCCGTCGGTTGCTTGCTCCAGTCTAGTTACCATCGTGATTTCCGCTTGCTAGAGAAAGCTCATTCTATTTTACCTGCTGGCGATGGGATCGGCTCCGTCTGCGTCGCCGGTAACAGCATCTTCTCGAAATCAAGGTCGTAGGCCCAAGGAAGACCCGCATTCTTCCAGCCGTTTTTCATTCTCATCCCGTGAAAAACGCTGTCAGGATCATCGACTATGTCACCTTCCACTCCGTCGACTATATTATAGACGTTGCTGAACCCGGCCTTTGCTAGCATGTTGACGGCCATGGCACCGCGACCGCCCGATCGGCATGTGGCGAGGATCATGTCTGTTGGGGCGGCCATTTCCTTGACGCGCGCCACGAAGTCCGGCGTCGGTTTCATCCGAAGCGCCTTCTTGGCGGCGTCCCACTCATGCGTCTGGATCGCAATGGGGACATTCCAGGCCATCGCCGGATGACCGACGAAGACAAACTCCTCGGGCGTTCGAACGTCGAGAATCTTCACCGTCCCAGGTGCGGCCTCCCACCGTTTGTACGCCTCGGCAGCCGTAACGTAGAGACCCAGTGTCGTCTGCTTTTCCTTAGGAAGGGTGGTAATTTCAACCATTGTTCTTTCCTCTATGATTTCCTCGAGGCCTTACGCCTCAGAGACGGCTGAAGATCCCGACAGTGTACGCATCACTGGCTCCGTTCTGTGTCGGGTTTTGGTGGAGTATCCTGCAGCGTAACGTGCCGATCGGATCGAATCGGGTCCATACCAACTTGGCGGTCTGAACGCGCCATGCGAGACAGAACAAATGCAACCGGAGCGGCGGCGGCGACAACCATGCCCTCGAAGAGGCCATTGCCCAAACGATCGAGGAAGACGTCCACCGTGTTACCCGTCAGGTTGGTGAGCGTGATAAATCTTATGTAGGCGAGGATCTCCGCCACCTCGGCCTCGCTGTAGAAGCTGCGCAGGTTCTCAATTGATTCCGGGTCGAACTTGTCGAGGTTTTCCGCGTAGTGCTGGGCAAATAAAAGCACTGCCGCCTCGGCGTCGTTCTTTGCCTCCAGCGATTTGACCTGAAGGCCCAGTATCTCGTTGACTTCTTCCAGCGGCACACCCCGTGCCAACGCCCAGTGGGTGTGACCCCACTTGCAGTAGCGACAATCGTTTACAGAGGTCACGGCCAGAAAGATCTTCTCCCGCAAGGCAGCAGGTATTTTCGGTTTGACGGCGGCCTGGACAAGTACTGACCCCGAGGCCATTACGTTGGCGACCGTCTCAAAGGCGTTGTTGGCATTGAGCGTGCGCTTTAGGTCTTCGGTGGGCACAGGCGGTGAACCTGCGCTGCTCTGCGGGCGTTGATCCGCGGCATGCGAGGTATCCGCGCCGCTGGACACATGGTTAGATTTTGGCAACTCCTCACCTCCTCATTTTTTGGTTTGCGCGTCGTTCGAAAGCTACTTTTCGGGTTACGGCACGTAGTTTGCGCTGGTGTCCGCGCCATAGCCGCAGCCCTGATAGGTGCAGTGAAACTCGTCGCGGATAATTGCTGCCCAGCCGTCGCATCGGGCCGTATCGAGCGAAAGATCCTCGGTGAGAACCTTGGTCTCATACGTCCAGCCTTGCGGAAGATTCTTCAGCTTCCTGCCCACCTGGTCGAGGTTGTCGAGCGTCAGGCTCGGGTCGACATCCTTCGTGTATTCCTGCATGACCCAGACCGTTCCCTTCGGATCGCGCAGCAAATGCACCGGCGTGCCGGCGTGCCAGATCCAGTTGCTGTTGCGGTAGATCAACGAGGGGAGATAGGCATTCTTCATCTGGGCCATCATCTCGGCCCCGGTCATCTCTCCGCCATACATCATCTTGACACCGTGGAAGTCCACGACATCACCACCCTGAACATCCTGTTCATCCATCAGCCAGATGCGTCCGCCGTTGACCGCACACATATCCACCTCGAGCTCACCTGCCAGTCGCACGGGATCGATCTTCGTGTGGCTCTCCGGGGTGATGTCATCGAGCGACGCCGCCGTATAGACATGAGCGCGTTGTGTTCCTCCGACGCCCACGAAGGCTCCGAGACCACAGAATGCCTTGCCGCGTGTGTTCTTGACGAGGGTCCGCGCCCCGTGCATGCCTATTCGAAGTTTCATCTCCGCCTCCCGTTGCGATAACAATTGAGCTGGGTGAAATGAAGCAACAGAACCAATCTGCTGCCTCGCCTGTATGTCAGGGGATGTAGTTGGCGCTGGTGTCCGTGTCGTAGCCCATGGCCTGGTAGGTGCAATGCAGGTCGTCGCGGATGATCGATGCCCAGCCGTCGCTCTTCGTCGTGTCCGCCACGAGGTCCTTCTCCAGCACCTTCGTCTCGAAGGTCCAGCCTTTGGGGAGCTGCTTCAGCTTGGGACCGATGTTCTTCAGGTTGTCGATGGTGAGGCTGGGGTCGACATCCTTCGTGTACTCCTGCATGACCCAGACCGTGCCGTTGGGCTCGCGCAGCATGTGCGCCTCCTTGCCGGCATCCCAGGTCCACTTGGTCAAGCGGGTGAGCAGGGTCGGGACGTAAGGATCCCCGTGGAAGTGGGCGATCAGGTCCTTTGCGACCATCTGCCCGAGGTGGCCCATCTTAGCGCCGTTGAAGTCCCAATTGTAGCCGTACTGGCACTCGCCGTGGTCGAACGTCCAGATGCGACCAGTGTTCGCGACGACCATGTCGACCCCGAACTCCTTGGCCTTCTTCTCTGGATCGGGCTGCCAGACGAAGTCATCGGGGGTCGCCTCATTTCCTGCGTTCGCGTTCATGTGGGCGCGAGCGTTCAGTCCTTTGCCGACGACGATCGCGGCGCCGAGGTACCTCGTGTCCCGGCAGTTCGGGAATTTGACGTGGTTGAAGGGATCAAAGCCTGAATGCGGAAGTTTCACTTGCGTTTCCTCCCATGGTGAAATTTTGAGTTTTCGAAATTGGTCCGTTCTTGGTTTTGTTGTGAGGTACCGTTAACGGAAATCTCCATGTCCGCATTGATGTGGATCAAGGAGCTGAGCGACTACACTTGATCTCGACGTTTGGGCTTCAAACCAGATTAGATGTTCGTTCAGGTGGGTAAGAAAGGAAATTTAGACGCGAAACAATCGCCTGCTGACGCAGGATCGCGCACGCCTGGTTAAGGTCCATATTCGTCCTATACTATTGAAAATTGCCCCGACCCATGATCGCATAAACAGGACCGGAACATCCAATACGAGGAATCTATTTTGCCGTTTTTACCGGCGTATGTGGAGGGACAGGCTACACCCTGTGCGGCCATCCTTGCGAGCCCGATGACGGCCTTCCGGTGAGGGTGCGTACCGGCTGGGGCCACTCCGCTAGGTACACTATTTTATCAAGCACGAAGGCGTGTTCTTCAAGACTTCGGATGCTCGGTCTGCTTGAACAGATCTTAGATTCACTCTCGCTGGAGGGACAGCCGATTACTTAAAACACCACGGCTGCAACGACAGGAGTTTTATTTGATGGCTTCATACCAGAAGCCGCTTTATGCAACGACGTTCCTTGACCTACATCAATCCCCCTAATGTCAGTGGGTGTTATTATGGCCATGAACTGCCGGAACACCTTGGCAGAAGGGATTCACCATGCGGATCACATTGACGGCGCTTATGATTCTAGTTGTGCCCGCCTATGCTGGAGATGATCACGCAGCAATCCGGAGTGGGCGCACTTTTGTGGAGAAGAACTGTTCCCCCTGCCACGCTGTCGGCTCAACGGGAGAAAGCCCTCATCCCGACGCTCCAGCATTCAGGTCACTTTCAACGCGCTATCCGCTTGTCAACTTGGAGGAGTCGCTGGCCGAGGGCATATTGACGGGTCATCCGGACATGCCGGAATTCAAGGTTCAGCCGAAAGATATCTCCGACATAATCCGTTATCTCAATTCGATTCAGAAATAAGCATCGGAGGTCCTCCGTCCCAACACGGCGGCTAGAACAGTAGCGACGCGCCACCCAAGGAAAGTGCCGTCACACTTGCCACCATCAGCCAAGATGCATATGGCATTCCGCCGGTGATCAAAGCTAGAGCTACGCGCGAACAACCGTTGCTGGCAAGAGCCAGCAGGATCGCATTGCGGATCAACAGATGTTCGATCTCGCCGCCCAATCTCAAAGTGCTTAGGACCGCAATGTCGACATCCGCGACGGCGGCCAGAGCCGACGCTACGAGCAAGCTTTCCGATCCAAAGTGACGGACAAGTCCCGCGCTCAATGTCGAAATCGCTGCAAAAGCACCTGCAAATATCAACAGGGATGCGATATCAAACGGATTTCGCTGAGCGGAATTTTCTGATGTTTCCGAAACCGTGCGGAAAGACAAAATTGCACCGAAGACGCCCATTACTGTAGCCGAAACGCCAAGGGGCAGGAAGACCAAAGCGGCAATCTCGGGTCTGATCAATATCGTGAGCAGTCCCACGCGGATGATGGACACCATTCCGGCGAGGCAAGCGCCCCCAGCCATCAAAGAAACGGGCTCTCCCGCCCTCGCCTTTCGCCCCAAGGCAGCCGTGACCGCCATTGACGATATGATTGCACCAAGCAGGCTTGCGGGAACGATGCCCTTCGGGCCGAGAACACGGATTGCGATGTACCCGGTGTAGGAAATCGCGCCGCAAAGGATGGTGAGGAGCCAGATCTCAAAGGGATTGAAACCTCCCCACGGATCGATCGCGTGGTTTGGAAGAAGTGGCAATCCAATCGCCGTCATGGCCGCGAGAGTCAGGGTTGATCTGACCTCGTTCCAGGACAAACGTCTCAGCAACCCGTGCAACACCTCGCGGCTCGCCAATAGACAAGCCACAGCCGCCCCACCGGCCGCCGCTGCCCGGAAATCGCCAGCGATCGCCAGTCCTCCTAGAGCAAAGGCTGACATTGCTGCGATGGTGCTCGTCACCGAAAAGACATTTTCCCTTTCGGTTTCGCGATACGCGAACACCGCAAAGACTGCAGAAAATCCGATAAAACCAGTCAAGAAAACCGATGGAGCCTGAAAGGCAGCAGCCAGCGCGGCTAATATGCCGCCAAGGAGCCCCGTTATTCCATAGGTGCGTATCCCGGCTGTCCTGCTCCCCCCGGGTGCGTCTCTTTCGCGCCAGCCTCGTTCAAGCCCGATGACTATTCCGATTGAAAGGGATAATCCCAATCTGAGGATTAGTTCATCCATTGTTGTCTTTGGCGCAAACGTACAAACATGGTGCTGGCGCCTCTTTTAGGTCGATGTTAAGTGGTGGCCCCTCACCTTCAGTGACCGTCATTTGCGGCCTGGCGTCGAGCGATGAAATGCTATTGTGCAAAGCTGTCGCAACTCGTCCGAAATGTCGAAGAGAACATATTTCAGGCTGGAGGTTCCTGCATTCAAGATGAGGATTGTACCGGTTATGTCCTTCGCCGACGATCAGTCGATTTTGTCGGAATGCGCGCTCCACTCCCAGTTCAAGATCTCGGGCATGTCCTGACCATGTTCGCGGATGTAGTCATGATGAGCCAGCAATTTTTCCTGCATTAACTGTTTCAGATCCGCTGCTTGAGAGCCCAATGAAGCGACCCGATTGATCACGCTTACCACAAGGCTGAACCTGTCGAGTCCATTCAATACCGTCATGTCGAACGGCGTCGTCGTCGTTCCCTCCTCGCTGTAACCGCGCACGTGGAAATTCTCGTGATTGGTCCTGCGGTAGGTCAGACGATGGATTGCCCATGGATAGCCGTGATACGAGAAGATGACAGGTCGGTCCGTTGTGAACATTGCATCGAACTCTTCGTCGGCGAGCCCGTGTGGATGGCGTTCTTTGGGTTGCAATGCCATCAGGTCAACCACATTGATAACCCGGACGCGAAGTTCGGGCATGAATTCCCGCAAGATACTGACCGCCGCCAGCGTCTCAAGCGTCGGCACATCCCCTGCACATGCCATGACAATGTCGGGCTCGAGGCTACCGTCATTTGAAGCCCAATGCCATATCCCAAGGCCTGCGTTGCAGTGGACGCGAGCCTCTTCAAGCGACAGCCACTGCCACAGGGGGGGCTTCCCCGCGACGATGATGTTGATCCGGTCCCAGGTGCGCAACACGTGATCAGTTATGCAGAGCAAAGTGTTGGCGTCCGGAGGAAGATAAACCCGCACGACATCGGCCTTCTTATTGAGCGCAACATCGATGAAGCCCGGATCCTGATGGCTGAAACCGTTGTGTTCCTGGTGCCAAACATGGCTGGTAAGCAAATAGTTGAGCGATGAGATCGGTTGCCGCCATGGAATGTCGCGGCTCGCATCCAACCACTTGGCGTGTTGGTTGAACATCGAGTCGACAATGTGGATAAATGCCTCGTAGCATGAGAAGAATCCATGCCTGCCGGTAAGGAGATAGCCCTCGAGCCAGCCCTGACAGGTGTGTTCGGAAAGAATTTCCATCACCCTTCCATTTGGGCCAAGATTTGTATCTTCCGGCAGGACCGTCGCCACCCACGCGCGATCGGTCACTTCGAAGACGTTCTGCAGCCGGTTCGAGGCAGTTTCGTCGGGACCCATGATCCTGAAGTTTTTCGATGTGACGTTAGCCTGCATCACGTCCCGCAAGAACGCGCCCATAATTTTCGTGCCTTCCGCCTTTACACAACCCGGCCCTGATAAGGGCACCGCGTGCGTTTCAAGCGCTGGCATTTCAAGCGGTCTGAGCAGCACGCCGCCATTGGCATGAGGGTTGCACCCCATCCGGCGTCTCCCTTGGGGTGTGCTTGCCACAACATCCGGTCGGGGAGCTCCTCTTGCGTCAAAAAGCTCTTCCGGGCGATAGCTGAGCATCCATTCCTCAAGGAGTTTGAGATGTTGGGGGTTGTCAGCGAGGCCGGAGAGCGGAACCTGATGCGAACGCCAGAAACCTTCGGTCTTCAAACCATCCACCAATTTTGGGCCGGTCCACCCTTTCGGGCTGCGAAGAATGATCATCGGCCAAATCGGTCGCGCTGCATACGCATCGTAATCCTTTCGGGAATTGGACTGAATGGTTCGAATTCGCTGCATGGCCCTGTCCAAAGCGCCAGCCATCGTTTGGTGCATCGAAGCGGGGGCATCTCCCTCCACAAAGATTGGATCGTAGCCGTATCCTATAAACAGCGACCGCAACTCTTCATGCGAAATGCGTGCCAAAATCGTTGGATTTGCGATTTTGTAGCCATTGAGGTGCAGGATGGGCAGAACCGCTCCGTCTCTCTGGGGATTGAGAAATTTGTTGGAGTGCCAAGCCGCGGAAAGAGGGCCCGTTTCCGCCTCCCCATCGCCCACCACGCACGCAACAACAAGGTCGGGATTATCGAAAGCCGCGCCAAAGGCGTGAGACAGGGAATATCCGAGTTCACCGCCTTCATTGATCGAACCTGGCACATCAGGTGCCGCATGGCTCGGGATGCCGCCAGGAAATGAGAACTGTCGAAAGAGTTTGCCCATCCCCTTTTCGTCGAGGGTTACAAATGGGTAGCGTGAGGTGTAGCTACCTTCCAGATAGGCGTTCGCAACCATCGCTGGCCCCCCATGCCCTGGGCCACAAATATAAATAATGTTTGCATCCATTTTGCGGATAACGCGGTTGAGGTGCGCATAAACGAAGCTCAAACCAGGGGACGTTCCCCAATGAC
>NZ_JBBNAM010000121.1:0-6988 GCF_037994425.1 Phyllobacterium sp. | reverse complement strand
GTTGCTTCGGCGATGATCTGACGCGCGAACGGGAACAAAAGACGCGGGCACTCGATGAAGAGCAGCGGCAGCAAATGTTCCTGCGGGAAACCAACGAGGCGGAAAACACCGCCATAGACGAGTTCGGCGTTGAAGAGAACGTCCTTGCCTTCGCCAGCCTTTGCCGAAAGCGTCAGCACGACGTCGAAGTCGTTCTCCGCAATTGGGTTGGCGTTGACGTTGACGTTGATGCTGATCCCGGGCGCCTTGTCGCGCGGACGCAGCGAGAGCGGAGCGCCGGGGCTCTCGAACGAGAGGTCCTTCACATACTGCGCGAGTATGTTCAACGTCTGCTGCTGAGCTGTGCCATTCCCATTGGTCACTTCGTTGCCGTTTTCGGCCTTCTCGTCCGGCTTTTGAGCCATTGTCTGGAAACCTTCTTCTGTTGCGTCCGCTTTGGCGGTTATCGATTTGAATGTGGCTCGCTAGCATGTGTGGTTTGGCGAGGCAAGCCGAGACCTCTAATCCTATAGTTCCAGCCGCCCCAGTCATGCGCGCCAGGATAGAAGTCGTCTAGCGTTTCGGGTTCCACGGCGAGTTCGGATCGGGCTTCCTCGAAAATTCCTCCGGATCGAGCTCGATGACCTTGTCCTTCGTGTGGGTCGCACCGGAACGCGACGATCGCTGCGCGCCTGGCTTTACAACGACCATTCGGTCCTTGACCAGTCGCCAGCCGATATCGCGCACGGCAGGGATGAACAAGAGCAGGCCGATGATGTCAGTGATGAAGCCTGGAACGATCAGCAGGAAGGCGGCGAAAACAAGCATGAAGCCATGAACCAGCTCCCGTCCCGGCGTGCGCCCCGCTGCTGTCTCCGCCCGAATGCGCTGGATCAATCCAAAGCCTTGTACGCGCAACAGGAACAGGCCGAGAAAGATCGACAGCACCACAAGCCCCAGCGTCGCGAGCACGCCGATCTTACTGCCAACAACGACAAATCCGGCGATCTCCATGAACGGCAAGGCCAGGAGGAGCAAGGGAACGACAAACGATCGCAAACTAATTTACCTTTCAGAGGACATATGGGGATATTATGCATTCCCCGCGTCGATTTCATGCCTATATAGGCAAGCAAGATGAGCATTTGTATGTTTGCCATTGGCAATCTATATGAATTTGGTATTTCGGCAGAAGATCGAAGACCATAACGAACGCTGGGATGAATGGCAGGCGACATGGAATATCTGGACTTTGGAACGATTTTCTTCTTCGTGGCGGCGGTGGTGATCTTCCTCCAGCTGCGCAAGGTCCTTGGCCGGCGGACCGGCAACGAGCGTCCTCCCTTCAATCCCTATACGCGGACCGCGGAGGTCGACGACAAGACGAAGGCCAGCGACAACGTCGTGTCGCTTCCGCGCCGTGGTGAAGTGAAGGAAAGCAGCTTCGAGAAAGTGGATGCGGTTGCGAAGCCCGGTACGCCGCTCAACGACGGGCTGCGGGCGATCCAGAACGCCGATCCCACGTTCGAACCTTCGAAGTTTCTCGATGGCTCGAAGATGGCCTATGAGATGATCGTGATGTCCTTTGCCGACGGCGATCGTAAAACGCTGAAGTCGCTCTTGTCTCGGGAAGTGTTTGACGGCTTCGTAACCGCGATTGCCGATCGCGAGTCGCGCGGTGAGAAAGTCCAGTCCTCGTTCGTCGGGATCAACAAGGCTGAAATCATTGGCGCCGAGATGAAAGGCACGGAATCGCATGTGACGGTCCGCATAGTCAGCGAACTCATATCCGCTACCCTCGACAAGAACGGCACGGTCATCGACGGCGATAGGGAAGCCGTTGCCGAGGTCAAGGATGTATGGACGTTCGCGCGCGACACACGCTCGAAGGATCCAAACTGGAAACTCGTGGCGACCGAAGCAGAAGACTAATCAGCGATTGAGATAAAGCCATGCTGTCGCCCCTGTTCAAGCCGGTGGATTTTGCAGATTGCCCCGGATGGCAAGACGACCACCATCTTCCTGCCTTCGAAGCCTTCAGGCGTTCTGCGAAGCATGTGCTGGAGAAGCCCTATAAGTCTGGCTCACTTGGCATCAGCTTCGATGCTCTTGCGCCGGTTTTTGCTGATTCACGTGAAACATTGGTCAAAACCGACCAGGAAGCACGGCGGTTCTTCGAGCGATGGTTCCTGCCAGTGCTCGTCGAGGACACGGGTGCTGACGGTGGATTCGTTACGGGCTTCTATGAGCCGGAAGTGGTCGCATCGCCAGTACGCACCGAACGCTTCACCGTTCCTTTCCTGCGCCGCCCATTAGATCTCGTCGACGTTGATGACGGGAACCGACCGCACGGCCTCGATCCCTACTTTGCCTTTGCGCGGCAAACCGCGAAGGGTTTAAGCGAATATTTCGACCGCCCGGCGATCGAGAGCGGCGCGCTCGCCGGACAGGGACTTGAGATTGCGTTTGTTGAAAGCCCCGTGGATGCCTTTTTCATTCACGTCCAGGGCGCGGCTCGCCTGAACATGACTGACGGTCGCCTGCGGCGGATTACCTATGCCGCCAAGACCGGGCATCGGTTCACCGGGATCGGCAGGATCCTCCTCGAAAGCGGGGAGGTCCCGCCTGAGAAGATGTCGATGCAGGCAATCCGGGCCTGGCTGGCGACACACCCAGAAAAAGCCCAAGCCCTCATGTGGAACAACCGCTCCTATATTTTCTTCCGCGAGGCTGAAGTGGAAGAGAAATCGTTCGGCCCAATCGCTGCGGCAAAGGTGCCCCTCACTGCAGGGCGCTCCGTGGCGGTCGACCGCCTGCTGCACACGTTCGGTACGCCGTTCTACATTCATGCGCCTGATCTGAAAGCCTTTGGCGGAAACCGCTTCGCTCGCCTCATGATCGCTCAGGACACGGGTTCGGCAATCGTCGGCTCGGCCAGGGGCGACCTCTTTGCCGGATCGGGCGATGCGGCGGGCGAAATTGCAGGCGGCATCCGCCATCGAGCGGATTTCTATGCGTTGGTGCCGCGTTCGCTTCTGGCGCAGGACCGATGAGGAAGAAGCCGCAAGATGGATTTGCCACTCTCGAAGACCGGATTCTCTGGGAGACAGTGGCAAAGACGGCTCGACCGCTAAAGGGGAAGGCAAAACCGGCGTTTCTCTCGGACGAGCCGGAACAAAAATCTAGCACTTACCCGTCAGCTCCGGAAAATGCGAAGCCGATAGCGGCCGTCCCTGCAGGGACGAAACCGCCTCCCGCCCATCGCCTTCATCCCATCGACCGGCCCACCCACAAGAAGATCGCGCGCGGACGCGTTGTCATCGAGGCAAGGATCGACCTGCACGGCCTGACGCAAGGCGAGGCCTACGGCCTGCTCCTCGGCTTCCTGCAGCGGGCACACTTGCGCAAACTGCGCTATGTGCTCGTCATAACGGGGAAGGGTTCTTCGCTCGGCAGCGACGGCGTTCTCAGGCAGGCCGTGCCCCTTTGGTTTGCGACGCCTTCGTTCCGGATACTCGTCAATGGTTATGAGGACGCCGCCCGCAACCATGGCGGCAGCGGCGCGATCTATGTGCGTATGCGACGCCAGGGCGAGGCATTATGACGCCATTCGGGAAAAAATTGCGCGAACTGCGTGCAGACCGCGGAATCTCCCAGAAGGAGATGGCAAAAGCGATCGGGGTATCGGCCGCCTATCTTTCCGCGCTTGAGCACGGCAAGCGGGGTCAGCCCACTTGGGACAAGCTGCAGCGTATCATTCAGTATTTCAACATCATCTGGGACGAAGCCGAAGAACTCCAGCGGCTTGCAATGATCTCGGATCCGCGCATCACCATCGATACCGGCGGTCTCTCGCCATCGGCGACGGAACTCGCCAACCTTCTGGCAGCGACGATCGGCGACGTGGACGACGCGTTGGCTCGGGATCTGATCGATCGGTTGAAAGCCGTGCCGAAGCGCTGAGCTCCACTAATTTTAGAACAACGCCCGCAACTGGTCGATCTTCTCATTGACCAGCCAGCCATAATAATTTTCGGCAGGAAACTCCAAGGCCTCGCCTTTGGCGACGCGCGCAGCATTGGCATCGGCGAGCGCGCGTGCACGCGCATCGGCACCACCCGTATTGTAGAGCGTCGCGGTTATGCCGGGGTTCTGGGAAATATCGAAATCAGCAACGCGCCGGTAGACTTCGATCGAGTGCTTCAACGTCGCGGCCATGTAGGGAAGCGTTAAATCCGGATCCATGATCGTCTTGTAGACCTCGCCCGCGTGGTCCGCGTCGAGCTTGGGCAAACCCGAATAGCGATTGACCATATCGGTCATTTGCAGCGCAACGAGTGGGCTCAGCTGACCGAGGCCAAAACTTTGTCCGGCATAGAAAGGCTGGAAGAATGCCGCGCTGAAACGGTTGTCGGGGAAGCGCTTGCCGCCAACGGTCTTGCCGCGAAATTCACGATCCCAGATATCTTCCCGGCATGTCCACAGGCGCAGACTGTCCTTGAGCTGACCGCATTCCGAAAACTGCGGACGCTTGACGAATGTACCAATCGTCTCACCTTGGTATTCAAAGGCGAGGCCCTGCTGGACGTAGGAAATGGCCTTGACGTAGTAGGTCTGCAGGCGGTCGTAGGCGTCGACATTGTAGGTATGTTCGCCGATCAACGCGCCGGCAATGTGGATGGGATCGATGCCATAGGTCCGAGCCACGCTCGCGATCTTCGATCGCAGTTTGGTATCCGTCTTCAGGAGAGTGTAAATCTTCTGGTACTTGGCTTCGTAGGTCGTATTGAGTTCGCGGGTTCGCTTCGCGGACGCAGCTGGAACGCCAGGCTGGCTCGCATTGCGATTTCCTTCCGGAACGACAGTCACGGCGTCGGCCGTTTGTACGGCCGCAAAAAACGCGAGCACGACGCTCGTCGTGACGGAGAGCAGGTGTTTTCTCATCATCTGTCCAGAATTCCGGTCGGGCGTCCCAAATAGCCGCTTGCCCGCCCGAAAGCCAGAAAAACCTCATCAACCATTCCCGCCGCAAATGAAAAATGCCTCCCCGGCGGCCGGGGAGGCATTGATTCGTATTGGAAAATGCGCCGCTGTCGCACCCGGCGCAAATTCCTAGAGAATAAAGCGCGACAGATCGCTGTTCTTGGCAAGGTCACCGACCGTATCGCGCACATATTTGGCATCGATCGTGTGCTCCGTGCCGGCCTTGTCGGGCGCAGCGAACGATATCTCGTCGAGGACCCTCTCCATGACGGTTTGCAGCCGTCGCGCGCCAATATTCTCGACCGTCGAGTTAAGGTCGACGGCGATATCCGCCAGCGCATCGATCGCATCGTCGGTGATATTGAGCGTCACACCCTCGGTAGCCATGAGCGCGATATACTGCTTCAAGAGGCTCGCCTCGGGCTCGGTCAGAATCCGGCGCATATCGTCACGCGAGAGCGCGCTGAGCTCGACGCGGATGGGCAGTCGCCCCTGCAATTCCGGCAAGAGGTCCGACGGTTTGGCCACATGGAAAGCGCCCGATGCGATGAACAGGATATGATCCGTCTTGATCGGTCCATATTTGGTTGCAACGGTCGTGCCTTCCACAAGTGGCAGGAGGTCACGCTGGACGCCTTCGCGCGACACACCGGCACCGACGCCGCCGTCGCGGGCGGCGATCTTATCGATCTCGTCGAGGAAGACGATACCGTCGTCCTCCGCTGAACGCATGGCTTCCTGGGTGATCTGCTCCTGATCGAGCAGCTTGTCGGATTCGTCATTGATCAGCACGCCGTAGGAATCCTTAACGGTGGTCTTCACCGTCTTGGTCCGGCCGCCCATCGCCTTGCCGAGCATATCGCTAAGGTTAAGCACGCCAATGTTGGCGCCGGGCATGCCCGGAAGCTCGAAATTGGGCATGCCGGAGCCGGTATCAGCGACCTCGACCTCAATTTCCTTGTCGTCGATCTGGCCGTCGCGAAGCTTCTTGCGGAAAGATTCGCGCGTCGCCGGGCTTGCGGTCTTGCCGACAAGGGCATCGAGCACGCGCTCTTCCGCGTTGACGTGCGCCCGAGCCTTCACCTCCTCACGCTTCTTCTCGCGCACGAGGCCGATCGCAACTTCAACGAGATCACGGATGATCTGTTCGACATCGCGGCCCACGTAACCAACTTCGGTGAATTTGGTGGCCTCGACCTTGATAAAGGGCGCGCCGGCGAGCTTGGCAAGGCGGCGCGAGATTTCCGTTTTGCCGACGCCGGTGGGTCCTATCATCAGGATGTTTTTGGGCATCACTTCCTCGCGCATCTGACCCTCTAGCTGCTGGCGTCGCCAGCGGTTGCGCAGGGCGATGGCAACGGCACGTTTTGCGTCCTTCTGGCCGATGATATAGCGATCGAGTTCGGAGACGATTTCACGGGGGGAAAATGTTGTCATTGTATTCTCATTTCATCTGAAGAAAGTTCAGGATTGTCGCGCGCCATCAGGAGGGCGGGACCGTAGGTCGATGCGCGGGTGTCGAAGGCAACGAAGCCCGCTTTCTTGTAAGCCTTGACTGCCTGGACGTTGGCGGGATCAGGGTCGACGATGACGCGCGGCACGCCCTCTTCGAACAGGAGCGATACGAATTCGTCGAGGAGCCTCGGCCCGTGGCCCTGGCCGATAAGGTCGGGCTCGCCGATGAACTGGTCCAGGCCCAACGTTCCGGTCGGCTGGTCCTGGTAGGGATGATCATCCTCAAGGTGCGGATCGTAGGTCTGGAGGTAGCCGATCGCCTCATCGCCAAGCATGATAATGAAAGGCTCCACCGAGACACTGTCCATGTGTTCGATGATCAGCGCGGCCTCTTCATCCGGGCTCTTGCCCCACCACTTCGCCACATGCGGTTCGGTTAGCCAATCCATGATCATGTTCAGGTGGCGGGGTTCGACCGGAATGAAGCGGTAGTGGTAGTGCGGCTCATTCGGCATCGATGCCCTCGAGGGTGACGCTCGTATTGGTAAAGACGCAGATGTCTGCGGCGATC
>NZ_JBBNAM010000120.1:0-41188 GCF_037994425.1 Phyllobacterium sp. | reverse complement strand
TGCACAAGCCGCTTGGCGATCTCGACCGGCTGAAAGCAGTGCTGGAAAAAGACTGGGGCTGGAAGGACCTGCTCATTGCACCGCATCTGATCCCCCAGATTCAGGGCATTTTGCGCAAAGGCAACTGGGGCGTGACTGCCGCTATCCATCGCGACATGGATTCCTCGCGACCCTTTATCATCGGCTTGTATCCAGGCTTGAAGAACGAAGCCTACGGCATAGCGTGCGACATCGGCTCGACGACCATCGCCATGCATCTGGTCTCGCTGCTGTCTGGCCGCATCGCGGCGTCCTCCGGTACATCGAACCCGCAAATCCGCTTTGGCGAAGACCTGATGAGTCGCGTCTCTTACGTGATGATGAATCCCGACGGCCGCGAGGCGATGACCAAGGCGGTCCGCGAGGCCGTGAACAGGCTGATCGGCAAGGTCTGCGAAGAGGGCAATGTCGACCGTCACGATATCTTTGACTGCGTCTTTGTCGGAAATCCGATCATGCATCACCTGTTCCTGGGTATCGATCCGACCGAACTCGGGCAGGCGCCGTTTGCGCTCGCCGTCTCCGGACCACTGCAGTACTGGGCGCATGAGATCGATATCGAGGTCGCCCGAGGCGCACGCCTCTATATGCTGCCCTGCATTGCCGGCCATGTCGGCGCCGATGCAGCGGGTGCCACGCTCTCGGAAGGCCCCTACCGGCAGGACAAGATGATGCTGCTCGTCGATGTCGGCACCAACGCCGAGATCGTGCTCGGCAACAGCACCCGCGTGGTCGCAGCCTCCTCGCCGACCGGCCCCGCCTTTGAAGGCGCCGAAATTTCCTCAGGACAACGCGCTGCCCCGGGCGCCATCGAGCGCGTACGCATCGACCCGCAGACCCTCGAGCCGAAGTTCCGTGTCATCGGCGTCGACAAATGGTCCGACGAGGACGGATTCGCGGAAGCCGCCAAGGCGACTGGGGTCACCGGGATCTGCGGCTCGGCGATTATCGAGGTCGTCGCGGAGATGTATCTCTCGGGCATTATTTCGGAAGACGGCGTTGTTGATGGCACGATGGCTGAGCGGAGCCCGCGCATCATCGCCAACGGCCGTACTTTCTCCTACCTCCTGCATGATGGCGAACCGCGCCTTACCGTCACACAGAACGATATCCGGGCCATTCAACTCGCCAAGGCCGCCCTTTATGCCGGCGTAAAGCTTCTGATGGAAAAGCAGGGCGTCGAGACGGTCGACACGATTCGTTTCGCCGGCGCGTTCGGCTCTTTCATCGATCCGAAATATGCCATGGTACTCGGCCTCATTCCCGACTGCGAGTTGTCCGAGGTGAAGGCCGTGGGCAACGCCGCCGGAACGGGCGCGCTTATGGCGCTGCTCAACCGCAACCATCGTCGCGAGATAGAAACGGAAGTTGCCCGAATCGAGAAGATCGAGACTGCGCTGGAGGCGAACTTCCAGCAGCTTTTTGTCAATGCGATGGCACTCCCCAACAAGGTCGACCCCTTCCCGAAACTGTCGCAGGCCGTAACGCTGCCCCCACGCAAGAATGTCAGCGAAGATGGGATTGCCGGAGATTCGGCACCGCGCAGGCGCTCGCGAGAGGACCGCGCCGCAAGGCGCAACCGCCAATAGGGCGTCAGCCGCTTTGTCCTCGCCGGGTTTTCCGCTATCAAGCGTCGATGATGATTGATTCCAGAAGTGAATTCCCATGCTAGCCTGTTTCGATATTGGTGGATCGGCGATCAAGGGCGCAATCGCTTATTCGCCCGAAGATATAAGGCCGCTACCCAAGGTTCCGACGCCGCTCCACGATTTCGATGCGTTTGCGGCGGCAATCGCCAAGATCGCGGCCGATGGCGGCGCCGATCCGAAGAGCTTGATCGCCATTTCCATCGCCGGGGTTGTCGACGCCGATACGGGCAGGATCACCTGCGCCAACATTCCTTGTGTTCACCAGCGTAGACTCGAATCAGATCTCAGCGAGAAATTGCAGAGGCGCGTTCTCATCGCCAACGATGCCGATTGTTTCGCGCTCTCGGAAGCGGTCGTCGGCGCAGGTCGCGGCCACCGCGTCGTCTTCGGCGTTATCCTTGGCACCGGCGTTGGCGGCGGCATCGTCATCAACGGCAAGATTCACGAGGGCGCCGGCGGCTTCGCCGGCGAGTGGGGCCACGGACCCGTGTCCGCGACCCTCGCCGGCAACCCGCCTGTTGCCATTCCCCGCTTTACCTGCGGTTGCGGACAGGTCGGGTGCATCGACGCGGTGGGCGCCGCGCGCGGCATGGAAAAACTCCATGCCCATCTTCATGGCGTGAATCTGCCGAGTACGGAGATCATCGCGGCATGGAACGCGGGCGACGCTGCGGCGGAGCGCACGATCGATTGCTATATTGATATCGTCAGCGGCCCGCTGGCGATGACGCTCAATGTCGTCGGGGCGTCTATCGTCCCCGTCGGTGGCGGGCTTGCCAATTCGGTCCCGCTGATCCACCGCCTGGACGAAGCCGTCCGCGCCCGCATCCTGCGGAAAACCGACAAGCCTCTGGTCGTCCCCGGGGAACTGAAGATTGAGCCCGGCCTGATTGGGGCTGGCGTGCTAGGGTTAATGGAAGCTGCCAAATGAGTGTTCTTCTGGAAATTTGCGTTGACAGCCCAGAGGGACTGGCGGCGGCTATAGCCGGTGGTGCCGATCGCGTGGAACTGTGTTCGGCGCTCGAACTCGGCGGGCTCACGCCGACTCCCGGCCTCATCGGACAAGCCGCCGTTGCTCGAATTCCCGTCTATGCGATGATCCGCCCACGGCCCGGAAACTTCGTTTTTGGCGAAGGTGATATTGACGCCATGCTGCGTGAGATCGATGCAGTCCGCAGCGCCGGTTTGGCGGGCGTCGTCTTCGGTGCCAACTACGCCGACGGCACGCTCAACCATACGACGCTTGAACGCCTGCTGCGCCAGTGCCATGGAATCGGCGTTACATTGCACCGCGCCTTCGACCTCGTTCCAGATCTCGATGAAGCCATCGACACGGCCATTGGACTCGGTTTCGAACGCATCCTCACCTCGGGCCGCGCCCTCACCTGCATCGACGGCATAGACGATCTGGAACGTACTTTCGAACGGGCCGCGGGCCGGATCAAGGTCATGCCCGGCTCCGGCGTCAACATCAGCAATGTCGAAACGCTTCTGAAGCGTATTCCGTTTGCGGAAATTCACTCGTCTGGCTCGACGGATGCACCGCCGGTCAGCGAAGGGGCGCGGCGCCTCGGCTTCGAGACGCCTACGCAGAAGATGACGAGTGTCGAGCGAGTACGCGCGCTCAAGGAATATTGCCGTCGGGCCTAGAGCCTGCCGGTCCTTTCATAGCCCTCGAAATAGACCCGCAAGTGCTGGGCCACCGCTTTCACGTGCGCCCCCGCATTCTTGGCGACGAGCATGCCGAGCCTGGATTCACCAAGTGGCGGCAGGCCGTGTTCCGCGCCGAGTTGGACCATATTGTCGTCGAGCAGGAACTTTGAGAACGGCGCCACGGCGAGATCGGCAAGAATGGCGGCGCGCTGGCCCATCGTATGGGCGCTCATATAGGCAACGCGATAATCCCTGCCCGCGCCTTCGAGCGCGCTGATCGCATTGGCACGCCAGATGCAGCCCTCTTCCCACATCGAAAGCGGCAGCGGATTACGCTCATGCGCCGTTCCGCACTTCGCGCCGGCCCAGATGATTTCCTCGGTCATCAGGATTTCAACTTCATCGACCTTGGCGAGCGTTTCATTGACGTTGACCAGCGTTACATCGAGGCGCTGCTCGTCAAGCCGCTTGCGCAGGCTGTTGCTCTGGTCGATCACCACGTCAACCGTCACGTCCGGATGGGTTTCGGCAAAGCGCTTCAGAACGAATGGAAGGACGCGCTCGCCAATATCGTCCGGCGCGCCAAGGCGTACGACACCCGATACGGTCGGCGCGATGAACTTTGCAACCGTCTCGCGATTGAGCGCCAGCATGCGCCGGGCATAGCCGAGCAGGACTTCGCCGCTCGGCGTCAATTTGACTGAACGCGCATCGCGCTCGAGCAGCACGTGGCCAAGGGTTTCTTCAAGCTTCTTGATCTGCATCGAGACGGCTGAGGGTGTTCGAAACACCGCATTGGCCGCGCTCGAAAAACTCCCCGTCTCCGCGATCATGGCGAAAGTGCGCAACACATCGAGATCCAGGATCGGGATGGGATGATGCATGGGTGCTGACATGTCGCCAAATCCTCCATCAATTTTTCTGAAACATAGTGTTCCGTAATTTCGTTTGATTGAACATCAACTCAGGCAGATAGTCAAGATCATTGAACCGGACGGCATTGAAATTGCCACCGTATTCGACAAAGGAGAAGAAAAATGGCTACCTGTGACGACCTTTATCACCGCGATTCCAGCATTACGGAACGCATCGCATCGATCTTCAGCGACCAGTTGAATCGCTGGGCCGAAAGCCTAAACAGAACTCGCCAGCTCGTTGCTCGCCGCCGCCAGCTGCGCGAAACAGAATTGGCACTTGATTCGCTCCCCGATGACATTCGTTGCGACATCGGCTGGCCGGACCTCTATGAGCGACAGATCAAGGAATATAACGAACTCAGGCCTTCCCGGCGTTAAATCATGAGATCCACCTTTCGAGGGAGCAGATAACGGCCTGTCTGCTCCCTTTCATTATATGTGATGCCTGCGCTTTTGCGACACAGGCGCTGACCCTTCCATTTAGAATAATTCTATGGTTCTATCTGAAAAAAAGCTAAAAGACCGCGCCTGTGATTTGAAGTTGCTACTTCAGTTGCGACATGGCCTTGAAGCCAATGACGGGAACATAGAATCACATGGATCATGTCGGTCTCACCAAACGGTCTTTCGTATTTTTCCTCGTACCGAATTTTTCGATGATCGCATTTGCGACGGCGATCGAGCCCCTGCGCATTGCCAATCGAATGCTTGGGTACGAAGCCTATCGCTGGCGCCTCGCCTCGGTCGACGGCAAGCCGGTGACGGCGTCCAACGGCGTTGAATGTGCCGTCTCATCATCGCTGGAAGATGAGCGCCGCTACCTGACGGGCGAAGAACGGCCGTCGATGGTCTTCGTATGTTCGGGGGTTCATGTCGAGAAATTCCACAACAAATCGGTGTTTGCTTGGCTGCGCGAAGAGTTCAACCGCGGCGTTGCCGTGGGTGGTCTTTGCACCGGCGCGCACATTCTCGCGGCCGCCGGCCTTCTCTCCGGCAAGCGCTGCGCCATTCATTGGGAAAACCTTCCAGGCTTTGCTGAATCGTTTCCAAAGGCGGACGTTTATGCGGATCTCTTCGAAGTCGACGGCAACATCTATACCTGCGCCGGTGGTACTGCTGCACTTGATATGATGCTCAAGCTGATCGGCGATGATTTCGGCGACAATATCGTCAACCGCGTCTGCGAGCAGGCGTTGACCGATCGGGTCCGCAGCCCGCATGATCGCCAGCGGTTGCCGCTGCGCGCGCGTCTCGGCGTCCAGAATTCAAAGGTTCTGACAATCATCGAACTCATGGAAGCGCGCCTGTCCGAGCCCTTGTCGCTGATCGAGATTGCTGACCATGTCGGTTTGTCACGCCGGCAGATCGAACGGCTGTTCCGCCAGGAAATGGGACGCTCCCCGGCTCGCTACTATCTCGAGATTCGCCTCGATCGCGCTCGCCATCTGCTGATCCAGTCGTCGATGCCGATTGTCGAGGTCGCCGTGGCGTGCGGCTTCGTATCCGCCTCGCACTTCTCAAAATGCTACCGCGAACTTTATGGCCGGTCGCCGCAGCAGGAACGCGCGGACCGCAAGCAATTGATGGCAGCCTAGGGCTTGATGATCCGGTCTACCGGGATTCCCAATCCTGCATGCGCCGTTGCCATATCCGTTCGCCGGAAAGGCAGTCATACATGAGCTTGTCCTGGGCGAGGATAATGGGCAGGTTTCCTGCGTCGCGCCAATCGGCCTTTTGAACTGTTGGCGTTTTGCCCGCGAGTTCGAGGACCAGCTTGCGGCGGACCGCCTCGGGAAACTGATCCCACGAATTGACCGGGATCATGAAGGCGCCAGGACCGCCGATCACGCAATTGCTGTAGTAAATGTCGAGATCGGCGACGGCCCAATCGGAATAGAAGTCGCCGCGCGTCATGAGCGGCAGTCCATTGACGATAATACCGTTGGCAACCGCCTCGTCGCGCGCGTCGGCGACCGGGCGGCCATTATTATTCGCACCATCGCCGGAAATATCGATGACCTTGCGCATGCCCTTGAAGCCGTTGTTGTCGAAGAGAGAACTGCTGAAATCGATAGCACCTGAAATCGATGTGCGGCTCTGGGTCGATGGAATGGGTTGGTCGAGCGCATTTGCCAGCTTTTCCGAGGCTTCGGCACTGTCAACCAGGGTCCACGGTATGATGACCCGCTGTACCGTAGAGCCGGCCCACTCGACATAGGTGATGGCTACGCGCCCGTTCACCCCTTCGCGAATGGCCTCGATGACTTCCTTGCGCCTGAAGGCGGCGATATATCCCTCGCGTTGAATCTTCTGCTCGAATGGTTCCATGGAGCGAGAGGCATCGACAGCGAGGACGAGTTCGACATCCACATCGAGATCATCCGCGGAAGCACGCGTCGAAGGACTGGCGATCATTGCCGCCAGTAACAGAAAACTGCAGAGAGCTTTCCTTCGCGATGACATGAGCCAAAGTGTAGCGCAAATCGCGGCAACTCAAAGCAACTTCCAGTCTGTTCACATTCTGTTGAACAACCACAGGTTCAAGGCAGAAACGGCGCCCGGGGGGCGCCGCTCGTAAATACTCCGTACTGTCCCAAGGGCGCTTATGCCTTCAGCCTTTCGTTCTCGGTGTCGAACGGGGACTCCGGAATGACGGTTGCCTTATGCATCTTGTCGAGAATTTTGATCTCGAGTTCGGTGCCAAGGGCCGAATGTTCGGGCTTCACCATGGCAAGTGCGAGGCTCTTGCCGAGGCGCCACCCGTAACCACCATGGGTAGCGCGTCCAATGAGTTCGCCTTTCACATAGATCGGCTCGCTGCCGCGCGCGTCGACATCGGAAACGCCCGGCACGTGCACTTCGAGCGTGACGAAGTTCCACTTCAAGCCTTCTTCCCGAGCTTTCACCACAGCCTCGCGGCCGATGAATTCCCCCTTGTTCGGGTGCACGAATCTATCAAGGCCACTCTCGAAAGCATTGTATTCGATGGACAATTCGCGCGGGATCAACCGGTACGATTTTTCCACGGCCATGGCAGTCATCGCACGGATACCGAATGGCTTGATGCCGAATTCGGCGCCGGCCTCGAGCAGAAGATCATAGATGGTATTCTGCTGCTCGATCGGATGATGCAGTTCCCAGCCTAGTTCGCCAACGAAGTTGACGCGCAGCGCATGCGCTGTTGCCCTCCCGATGCTGATCTTCTTGCCGGAAAGCCAGGGGAAGGCCTCGTTGGAAAGATCGGCGCGGGTGAGCTTTTCCAGAACCTGACGGCTCTTCGGGCCAGCGAGAACGAGCACGCCGTACATCTGCGTGATCGGGCGGAGCGTCACTGAGCCATCTTCGGGCAGTAGCTTGTGAAGATAATCGTGGTCGTGGTTCTCATAAGCGCCGGCGGAGACAAGGTAGAACTTGCCGGGCGCCCATTCGTAAACCGTGAATTCGGAGCGAACGCCGCCGCGCTTGGTGAGAAGATGGCAAAGGGCGATGCGGCCCTGTTTCTTCGGGATGCGATTCGCAAGGATCGAGTCGAGCCAGGCCCGTGCACCAGGTCCCGAGACTTCCATCTTGGCGAAAGCCGACATGTCGAGAAGGCCGACGTTTTTGGTAACGTTCTTGATCTCGTTGCCGACATGCTCGAAATAGTTCGAACGGCGGAACGACCAAAGCTCCTTCACCTTGCCTTCCGCGTCCGGCTTCGGGTGGTTCTGGTTCATGAGAACGTCCGGCTTTTCGAGCTTGGCGACATCAAGTCCATAGCCTTCAGGCGCAAACCAGTTTGCCCGCTCCCAGCCATAAACCGTTCCGAACACGGCGCCGAGTTGCTTCTGGCGATCATAGGACGGCGAGCGCTTGAGCGGCCGCGCAGCGACACGCTCTTCGTCCGGATAGTGCACCGAGAAGACCTCGGCATAGGCTTCCTCGTTCTTTTCCTTGAGGTAGCCCTCGGTCGCGTAGGGCCCAAAGCGGCGCGGATCGACGCCCATCATGTCGATGGAGGGTTCGCCCTCGACGATCCACTCGGCAAGTTGCCAGCCAGCGCCGCCAGCGGCGGTGACGCCGAATGAATGGCCCTCGTTGAGCCAGAAATTCTTCAGGCGCGGTGCTGGTCCAATGATCGGTGAGCCGTCGGGAGTATAGGCGATCGCGCCGTTATAGACCTTCTTGATACCGACTTCGGCAAAGGCCGGCACGCGGGCGATGGCAGTTTCTATATGGGCTTCAAGTCGGTCGAGGTCCTCCTGGAAGAGTTCGTACTCGCTCTCGTCGGACGGGCCATCGACATAGCAGACCGGCGCGCCCTTCTCGTAGGGTCCGAGCAGCAGGCCGCCATTCTCCTCGCGCATATACCAGGATGAATCGCTTTCACGCAGGACGCCCATTTCCGGCAAGCCCTTGGCCTTGCGCTCGACAATGGCGGGATGCGGTTCTGTGACGATGTACTGGTGCTCGACGGGGATGACCGGCACATCGAGGCCGACCATCTTGCCGGTCTTGCGGGCGAAATTGCCGGTCGCCGATACGACGTGCTCGGCCGCGATGTCGCCCTTGTCGGTCTTGACCAGCCATTGGCCCGACGGCAATTGCTCGATACCTAGCACGGTCGTGTATCGATAAATCGTCGCGCCGCGATCGCGCGCGCCCTTGGCAAGAGCCTGGGTCAGATCGGCCGGCTGGATATATCCATCGTCCGGGTGCTGGATTGCGCCGAGAATGCCGTCGATCTCGGCCAGCGGCCAGATTTCCTTGACCTGTTGCGGCGTCAACACCTTGACGGGAACACCGATCGTCTCGGCCACGCCGGCGTAATACATATACTCGTCCCAGCGGTCCTTGGTACGGGCGAGACGAATATTGGAGCAGTTGGTGAAGCCGACATTCATGCCGGTCTCTTTCTGCAGTTCCTGGTAGAATTTGACCGAGTATTTGTGGATCTGGCCGACCGAGTAGCTCATGTTGAACAGAGGCAACAGTCCGGCCGCATGCCAGGTAGAGCCCGAAGTAAGCTCCTTGCGCTCGATCAGGACAACGTCGCTCCACCCCTTCTTGGCCAGATGGTAGAGTGTCGAGACACCCACCACACCACCGCCGATAACGACAACACGCGCCTCAGTCTTCATTTCACTTTATCCTTTGGTATGGATCGATGGGGCGAAAAGCTTACGCCGATTTTTTGCACTATGCCGCCCGGCATGTCCATCGCTAAGGCCTGTTTGCGACATGGCGAAAACACGCCGCGACGCGCGGCAAACTGTCGGCGTTTTAGTGCGAGGGGCGCGAAATTTCAGCGCCGGATTTTGCACTAGCCGCAGGCGCCGGCCTGAGAAAGCAAATGCCGGCTGAAAATCAATTCAGCCGGCCACTCATTCCCCCGATATCGCCACGCGCGAGTTTACTTGATCGAGATCTTGCCGCCAGTGATTTCGACGGCCTCGCCGCCTGTCAGCGCCTCGCGATCGCCATTCGGAAAGGTGACGAAACAACCGCCGCTGCAGAATTCTACTGTCTCGCCCGCACCGACCTGAAGCTGGGTCTTTGTGGAGCCCTCGGTCACGACAAGCGTTTGCGCATTCGTGTCATTGTTCTTCACGCTCGCCGCGTAGGCCGAGCCAACGGACATCGCGCCCAGAACAACGGCAATCACAAATTTCTTCATCCTTTACCCGGTGTCTCCACCGCCCCTGTTGCAAGGCCCCGCCTGGCCTTCTTCGATAACAGTTATAGCGGCGTCAAACTGAACGGCAACTGAACATGGGTTGTGGGGCGCGAGCACCCTGCACTTCTATTGCTTGAACTTCTTGGCTTCCGACGCAAGTTCGTCCTTCACGCGCTTCGTCAGGAGTTCGACGATCGAATCGGCATCCTCGAGATGAAGGTTTACGTCGCGTTGCGGGTGCGGGATTTCTATGCCCTCTTCGGCGAAGCGATCGATTATCGCAAAGCGGATTTCGTTCTGGACATTGCCGGAATTGGAGAGATCGGCAAGGTGAACCCTTATCTCGAATTCCATCGTCGAATCGAGAATTGCCTTGAACGCGACAAAGGGTTCGGGATTCTTCAACACCAGCGGATGACTTCGGGAAATCTCCATCAATATGTCATGGACGCGGCGTGGATCGACTTTGTGGGTGACGCCGATCGGGATATCGACGCGACCAAGCTTGTTTCGGTGTGTCCAGTTGCCAACGCTGCCATTGATGAATGACGAGTTCGGAATGATGAGCGACTGACGCTGGAACGTCTCGACCTCAGTTGCACGCACGCTGATCTTCTTGACGATACCGCCCACCCCGCCGGTCTCGATCCAATCGCCAACCTTGAAGGGCCGTTCTGCGAGGAGAATAAGGCCCGAGACGAAATTCGATACGATCGCCTGCATGCCGAAACCGATGCCGAGCGAGAGACCACCGGCAACGAGCGCGAGGCTTGAAAGATTGATGCCGGCCGCCGAAACGCCGATGACGGCGGCAACCCCGAGCCCCAGATAACCGACGGCCGTCCTGATCGAATTGCGCACGCCCGAATCGAGCTTGCCCCGCGCCATCACGCGCGTATCGAGCCAACCTTGAAACCAGCGCGTGAAGAAATAGACCAGCGCGAACAGGAGAACGCCCGTGGCGATGGCGATCAGCGAGATGTTGAAGGAACCGATCTGGAATCCTGTGGCGATGGTCAGGAACCATGCCGACATCTCGCTCCACTGGAAGCCCCAGAGGAGGAGAATGACGGGAATGCCGAGGATGACGACAAAGACGTTGATGACAATGCTGGCAACGAGACCGAGTTGGTCCATCGTCGTTTCATCCAGCCCGAACCGTCTCTGGATGGCTTGGCCGAGCTTGGTGCCGGCCAACGCATTCTCATCCGACACGGCGCGCGCCGTCAGGAACCCGAGATACATCGTCACAAGCACGGCGCCGTTGATGATGATCTGCTGCGACACGAAACGGGCAAGACCGATGTAGCCGAACAGCGCCGCGATGATCGGCACCAATCCAATCGTGAACAGGAATGCTCGCATGGCTCGCGGCCAGGGCTTGATCGCTCCTGTCTCTTCATCCTCAAGTGGCTTCAGAAAAGCCATGGCAATGATAAGTAGCCCGACAAGCATCGTGGCAAAAAGGCTCTTGGCGACGGTAAGCGAAAGCGCCGAAGCTGCGATCTGGTTGATGGTATCGGCGATATAGTCGAGACCGGTGATCATTGCCGTCGCGGTGATCAGAACCATGAGGATTCGGCCCGGTCGCGGCGCAACGCGCACCAGCCGCCAGTTCGGCGCACCCGGGCAGATCACAGCCTGCGCAAGGGCGTGCACGAAGAAGACAATGCCAATTACGCAGAAGAGCATGTAGATCAACGATGCGATATCGGGCCGCATCACATTGAAATACCCGAGAAAAAGGTACGTCGTTGCGAGGAATACGATGACGGTAAGCGACCGCATCAGCGTTGACCAGAAGGCGACAGCTAGACGGCTGAGATAGGAGGGAGCCTCGATGCCGGGATCACGAAAATAGAGATGGCCGATCGTGCGCCGGCCGCCGATCAGCAATACCAGTGCGGCAATGGCGGCGAAGAAGGCCGCAGCCAGCATCGACTGCCATTTGAAGGTGATCACAAAACGCCACCAGGATGCGACGAGGCGGTTCATCGTCGTCAGTTCCTGACCGTAGGCGTCGACGATCTCGCTGCCGAGCGAATAATTGATGTCGACACGCTGTGACAGCGTATTGGTGAAGAGCTCGCGCCGGGCCTCGCCAATGGAATCGATCATCCTGTTGACCTGGATCAACATGTCTTCGGTTTCGCCGAGGACGGTGTTGATTTCGGCTTTTTCCGTCGTCAGCCGCGTGCGCTCGTCGGTGACTATTTGCGCTTCAGGTGGCTGGCCCTGCGGCGGGGGTGGTCCTAATTGATCAAGGCGCGCGTTGATTTCAGTGATACGCGGGCGGAATGACACGCCGATGTCGAGCAGCTTCCTGGATGTCGCTTCAAGATTGAGCCGAATACCTGCAAGGGCCGCATCCGTATCAGCTTTTTGCTTCTGCTGGTCGTAGTCCGAAATTTTCTTCTTCAGCGCATCGATGGCCGGCCGTTGCTCGGCAACGATCCCCGATACGGCATTAGGTTGTGACGCTGGCGCCTCTTGCGCTCCCGCGGCGTGGGGAATGGCGGCCAAAAGCATAACCGCGACAATCATCAATACAAATTGCCGGATGGGACGGGAAATCACGGTGTCATATCCATTTGTGAACTGCCTTCATTGCGCATCTGCACACGGATCTCGGCACAATCAAGGCTCCTCGCGATTTGATTGCACGCAATGGTCGGCGCAGCGATAGTGCCCGCCGTTATCGTGGTGATCGAGTTTTGCTTCGGACAGTAGCATAATCTGGCGAATACCATGAATCGCAGGGGACGCAATTCGATCGTGCATTTTGCCCTAATGCAACGGCACTCGACTTGACCGGTCCCTCCGGTTTCTGCTGGATTGGTCTTTCCGACAACAACTCTGCGATGAACGCCCAAACGATTCGCCTTCGAGACAATGAGATCATGATCATCAAATGCCCCTATTGCGGACCGCGTGACGTTATCGAATTTACCTACCAGGGCGATGCCACGCGAAAGCGTCCGGAACCGTCGTCGAGCGATCGTGAGGCCTGGAATGCCTATGTCTATGACCGGAGCAATCCTTCGGGGTCACATCGCGAGTACTGGCTTCATGGCGGCGGTTGCCGGCAACACCTTGTTATTACCCGCGACATGACCACCCACGCCATTTCGTCCGTTGCGTTCGCACGCGATGCAGTGAGTGGAGCAGCAAGCGGTAGGCGTGCATGACGAGTTCGCGGCTTTCCAAAGGCGGGCGCATCGATCGCTCGAAATCAGTTCGCTTCACCTTTGATGGCAAAGGCTATAGCGGTCATCCCGGCGACACGCTCGCCTCGGCACTCCTTGCCAATGGTGTCACCCTGTTTGGCCGATCATTCAAGTATCACCGGCCGCGTGGTGTCTTTGCCGCCGGGAGCGACGAGCCGAATGCGCTCGTTACGGTGCTTTCTGGTGACGTGCGTGAACCGAATATGCGGGCAACGGAACTTGAGATCCATGACGGACTGGTGACCCAGAGCCAGAACCGCTTTCCCTCGCTCGACCACGATTTCATGGCGATCAACCAGTTGGCCGGGCCGCTTTTTTCAGCCGGCTTTTACTACAAGACTTTTATGGGTCCCGCGATCGGCCCGTTGCGCGGCACGCGGTTCTGGATGTTCTGCGAAAAATTCATTCGCCGCGCCGCCGGGCTTGGCAAGGCGGGAACGGCGCCCGATCCCGATCGCTACGAACGTATGAATGCCTGGTGCGACGTGCTCGTCGTTGGGAGTGGGCCGGCCGGCCTGATCGCGGCGGAAGCGGCAGCCGGCACTGGCGCACGAGTCATCATTGCCGAAGAAAAGCCCTTGCCGGGCGGATCGCTGCTCGCCTCCGCCGAAACAATCGATGGCCGCGATCCTGCCGTTTGGGCGCGCGAAAAGGCAGCGGCGTTGGCAGCGCTTCCAAATGTGCGGTTTCTGACCCGCACCTCGGTGTGGGGCTATTATGACGGCAACGTATTGACGGCCGTGGAGCACGTATCCGACTTCAAACCCAACCGGACGAAGGGGCAGCCGCGCCAGCGGAACTGGATTATTCGCGCCGGCAAGACCATTCTCGCAACCGGCGCCTTCGAACGGCCCATGGTGTTTCCGGGTAATGACTGTCCCGGCGTCATGCTCGCGGACGCCGTGCGCCGCTTCGCCGTTGAATATGGGGTTGCGGCCGGCAGCAATGTCACCCTCTTCACCAATAATGACAGCGCTTATGAGGCTGCACGGGCGCTTACGCTTGTTGGCGTCAACATTGTCGCCATTATCGACGTCCGGTCCGACATATCGGGCACCTGCCGCGATATCGCCAATACTGCGAGCGCAGAGCTTCTTCTCGGCCATGCCGTAACCGGGACACATGCCGGCAAGACCCTTAGTTCTGTCACCGTGCAGCACTTTAACGCCGAAACCGGCCGCGTTTCCGGCACGCCCCGCGAAATCCGCACTGATTGCCTCGGCGTCTCGGGCGGCTGGTCGCCCGCGATCCATCTTGCCAGCCAGGCCGGGGGCAAGCCGGAATGGGACGAGGATTTGCAGGCATTCCTGCCGCCGGAGCCCAACCAGAATTGGGTGGTGACCGGCGCGGCTGCCGGCTATATGGATACGATCAGCGTTCTGTCCGATGCAGCGACCAAGGGTTCGGCCAAGAGCCGGCTCGTCTTACCGTCCGTCGAAGCGCCGATGCTGGATGCATCGCCGGCGCCGGTTTTCCAGATCGAACCCTCGGCAAAATCGCAAAAGGCCTTTGTCGATTTCCAGCACGACGTCACTGCCGACGATATCCGCCTTGCCTATCGCGAAGGTTTTCATTCGGTCGAGCATCTCAAGCGTTATACGACCCTTGGCATGGCAACAGACCAGGGCAAGACCTCGAACGTGCCGGGGCTGGCAATCATGGCGGATGCCCGTGGCATCTCGATTCCCGAGGCGGGGACGACACGCTTCCGCCCACCCTTCACCCCCGTATCGCTGGGTGTATTGGCCGGCGAGCGCTATGGGGATCTGCGTCCGCACCGGCTGACGCCAATGCATGACTGGCACCTCGCAAATAGCGCCAAAATGTATGAAGCCGGTCTCTGGCATCGCCCCATGATCTACGCCAGTCATGGCGAAACCGTCGAGCAGGCCTATGTCCGGGAAGCCCGCGCCGTTCGCCAAAGCGTCGGAATCGTCGATGTCTCGACGCTTGGCAAGATCGATATTCAGGGTCCGGACGCTGCGGAACTCCTCGACCGCGTTTACACCAACATGTTCTCGACCTTGCCGGTCAGCAAGACGCGATATGGTCTGATGCTGCGCGAAGACGGACTTGCCTTTGACGACGGCACGACGTGGCGGCTCGGCGAGACGCAATTCCTGATGACGACGACGACCGCCAACGCTGGTCCGGTCATGCAGCATCTCGAATATTATCTCGATTGCGTCTGGCCGGAATTGCGCGTGCACTTGACCTCGGTATCCGATGTCTGGGCGGGAACCGCCGTAGCCGGGCCGAAGTCCCGCGCCCTGCTCGAAGCCTGCGTCACCGGCACGAAGGTGGATAATGACACGCTACCATTCATGGGTATCGTCCACGGCAGGATCGACGGCGTGCCGGTCATGATCTGCCGCCTCTCCTTTTCGGGCGAGCTCGCCTACGAAGTCTATTGCGGCGCGGGATTCGGGACAAAGGTATGGGAAGCCCTGCTTGCGGTAGGCAAACCGTTCGATGTCATGCCGTACGGCCTCGAGGCACTCGGCACGTTGCGCATCGAGAAAGGCCATGTGACCGGCGCCGAGATCGACGGTCGCGCCAGCGCCCATGACCTCCACCTCGACTGGATGCTGTCCAAGAAAAAACCGTATATCGGCTCGGCCATGATCAACCGGGACGGGCTCAAGGACGAGAACCGGCTTTCTCTTGTAGGCCTCATTTCGCTCGACAATCAGGCGATCACCGGCGGCAGCCACATCGTCACCGATGCGCGGCCACGCGAACCCGCGGACAGTTTCGGCCATGTCACCGCGGCCTGCTATTCGCCTGCCCTCGGCAAATATATCGCGCTCGCGCTCGTCAAGCACGGAACGTCTATGATCGGCAACCGCGCCTTCGCCACGGATTTGCTTCGCGGCAAGCACTGCCCGGTCGAGATCGTCAGCCACCATATGTATGATCCAGAAGGGAGCCGGATGCATGGTTGAGATCCAATCACCACTCGGCGCCGTCTATGTAGCCGGCGATCATGGCAATGCAGCGGGAGGCGTTGGCGTCACTATCCGCGAGCGGACAGGGCTTTCTATCATCCAGATTACCGCCTGGAGCGACAGCATTCCCGATGTGCTGACTGCCATTGGCAGCGCAACGGGCCTTGTCCTGCAGAACAAGCCGGGGCTTGGCCGCGTCGCCGGCGAGAAATCGGTCTTCGGTTTTGCGCCGGGGCGCTACTTCGTCGTCGGCGCGACCCCCGAACTCGAATTGCGCCTGCGCTCGGTCGTTTCTTCCGAGCTTGCCACCCTCATCGATCTCACCCATGGGCGGACAGTCATTCGCGTTGGCGGGCCACGTGCCGAATGGGTGCTGTCGAAGCTCTTTGCCATCGATTTTTCGGAGCATGCCTTTCCGGTCGCCTATGGCCGCGCGACACTGCATCATGACATTCACGCCAACATCCAGCGCATCGACGACGAGACCTTCGACCTCTATGTCTTTCGCACCTTCGCCAGATCGTTCTGGCAGACTCTGGGCCACGCTGCCGAAGAAGTCGGATACCGCGTCGAATGACTACTATTTGAACGCAAAGAGGTCCTCATCGGGATCTCCGGTTCCAGTAATCCGACCACGAATGATCTGCGCCGCGACCATCGAAAATGTAATTCCGTTGCCGCCATATCCGAGCACCGCATAGCAGCGGTTCATCCCGGGAACCGCGCCGATGGACGGCAGACCGGTCGCGCTCGCGCCAAAGCTTCCCGTCCAGGCATAGTCCGCCTCAGCAGTGACACTGGGGAACAGTTTCTTCAGCTTCGCAAGGATCGCTTTCGTTTTTGCGGGCAGCTTGCGATCGCGTTTTTCTTCGTCTTCGAACGCCTCGTCCTCCCCGCCGACTATGATGCGCCCGTCCGCAGTCGTACGCATGTAAAGGTAAGGGTCGGAAGCTTCCCAGATCAGGCAACGTTGCGGCCAAGCCATTTGCTTTTGCGGCACCGTCGCAACGACCCAGGTTGATATGATCGAGTGCCCCTTCTGCGGCACCCGCTTTGGTATTTCATATCCGGTGGCGAATATCAGATGGTTGCAGCGAATGGTCTGGCCGGCCTGCGTCATGGCCGTGACGCTGCGTTCCGCCGGCTCGACGGCTACGATCTCGGCGGGGGCGAAGACTTTCGCTCCCCGCTCGATCGCTACATTCAGATAGCCGACCGCAAGTTTGCGCGGGTTAGCCTCGATATTGTCAAAACTCATCAACGCCGCTTCGCGGTCGATGTTGAATTCCGCCTTGAGTTCTTTGCGATCAAGCAGCCTTGTTTCAAAACCTGCACGTCGGCGGGCGCTGAGTTCCTTGTCCAGCCCCTTCCTGTCTAGGAGGTCGCCCGCGATATAGAGGGAATCGCGATCTTCCATCTCGCAGCCGATCGCCAGCCGGCGTGTGCGCTCTCGCAGCACATCGACGGCAAGCTTGGACCGACGCCATGCCCGCTCGGCATCACCGCCGATCTTTCGTGAAAGGTGATGCAATGGCGTATCGATTTCGAACTGCAGCAAGGCCGTGCTTGCCGGCGTTGATCCCGTTACCGGCTTGCGCCGGTCAAAGATACAAACGCTAAATCCTGCCTCGCTCAGGCTTTCCGCAATGAGTGCGCCGCTGATGCCGGCACCAACGATCACCACGTCCGTCCGCATGTCTTCAAGCACGAGGTTCGTTTCGATGCGGGGCGCCCGTCGGGCGAGCCAGATCGGCTGGCCGGTTCGCAAATCGCGATGTTGTGTGATCATGTGGCTTTCGCGGGCGGGAGGAAGTGACTGCTGCGAAACGGCGTGACGTGGGCTGCGGTTCCCTACACGGTCGATTTGACCAAGGTCGATTTGGCCGGCAGGCCAGCCACATAGACCTCGGCGATCGACCTGTCGTCGCCCATCGTCTGCATGAGGAAAAGTTCCTCCACCAGTGTTTCCACCGTTTCCATGCGAAGACGCATGGCCGGGGTGGCCCGCGCATCGAGTACCACGCAATCGGCCTCGGCGCCCGCCGCAAACGAACCAATAACGCCATCGAGCGAAAGCGCCCGGGCATTGCCGAGCGTCGCCTGATAGAAGGAGCGCAGGGGATGGTAACGCTGGCCCTGTATGTTGAGGATCTTATAGCCTTCGTCGAGCGTACGCAGCATGGAATAGGACGTACCGCCGCCAATATCCGTCGCGATGGCATTGCGAACCGACGGGTCGGAAGAGCGCAGCCGGGCAAGGTCGAACAATCCGCTGCCGATAAAGAGATTGGAGGTCGGGCAGAAGACCGCGACGGAGCCGCTTTCGGCAATGGCACGGATCTCGGCGTCGGTCAGGTGTATACAGTGCCCGAGAAGTGTCTTCTGCCCAAGCAATCCATAGTGTTCATAGACATTCGTGTAGTCGCGGCTCCAAGGAAACAGCTCGGCAACAAATGCAATTTCGGCAGTGTTTTCACATAGATGCGTCTGAATGTGCAGCTCGGGGTGCTCCCGAGCAAGAGTACCACTCATGTCGAGCTGCTCGGGCGTCGAAGTCGGGGCGAAGCGTGGTGTAATGGCATAAAGCTGGCGGCCCTCTCCATGCCATTCAGCGATAAGGGCCTTGCTGTCATCATAGCCGGACTGCGCCGTATCGAGGAGGCCGGGAGGCGCGTTTCGATCCATCATCACCTTCCCCGCCACCATGCGCATGTTTCGCCGGTGCGATTCGGCAAAGAAGGCCTGGACCGATGCCTTGTGCACAGAACAGTAGGCGGCGGCTGTCGTGGTTCCGTGGCGGATCAACTCGTCGAAAAACGCAGATGCGATGCGTTCCGGGTGGCCCTGATTGGAGAATTTCTGTTCCTCGACGAAGGTATATCTGTTGAGCCATTCCAGCAGCGCTCCCGCGTAGGAGCCGATAACCTGCATCTGCGGAAAGTGGATATGCGCATCGATGAATCCGGGCATGATGAGGTGCGGTCGATGATCGATAACCTCGACATTCCGCCCCTCGCCAGTCCAAAGCGCTGAGTAGTCGTCCATCGCCGCGATCTTGCCGTCGCGCAGAAGAAGGCCGCCATCCTCAATATACGTGAACGCATCAGCACTCGCCTCGCCCGCCACAGGCTCATCATGGAACGTCAGAACGCGGCCTCGCAACAAAAGTTCGGTCATTGCGCCGGCTTTCCAGCGGTAGCGTTCCGATACCAGGCGACGATCATGGCGCGCTCGGCGTCGGTGACCTGGGTGACATTGCCGGGAGGCATGGCGTGACTTGCACCGGCCTGGATGTAGATCTCGCTTGCGTGCGTCGCAATCAACCCATCCGTATCGAGCCTCACACCTTTGGGTGGCAGAAGTATACCTTCCCATGAGGGCTCGGCCGCATGGCACATCGAACAACGCCCCATCACCGTGTCTCGCACCTGATCGAAATGCGCTGCCTTGAGGAATGGGTCCGCAGCCCGCGAGAGCTTCGCCTCCCCGGTCAAAGCCTTGGGAACCGTTGAAAGCCAGATGATGACCATGAACAGTATCGTGCTTGCGAGCCACGTCCAATGCGGGTTGCCTGTTCCCGCATGTCGGGAATTGAAGTAGTGGCGGATCAGAACGCCGATGATGAAGATCAGCGACGCGATAACCCAATTGAAAGCAGTTGACGTTGCGAGCGGGTAGTGGTTCGACAGCATCAGGAAGATGACCGGCAGCGTCAGATAGTTGTTATGCGTCGAGCGTTGCTTCGCCTGTTTCCCGAGCTTGGGGTCCGGCGTTTTTCCCGCAATAAGTTCAGCAACGACTTTCTTCTGGTTGGGAATAATCAAGAGAAAGACATTGGCGGACATGATCGTCGCGGTAAACGCGCCGAGATGCAGGAATGCGGCGCGGCCGGTGAAAAGATGCGTATAGCCCCATGCCATGAAGACGATCACGCCATAGAGGATGATCATCAACGCTGTATCGTTCGACGCCAGCGTTGACTTGCACAGGAAGTCGTAGACCAGCCAGCCGACCGAGATCGACGCGAGCGAAATGAGGATCGCAACCGGGGTCGAAACATCGAGCACATTGCGGTCGATAAGATATAGGTCAGCTCCCGCATAGTAGACAACGCAAAGCAGGGCGAAACCGGACAGCCACGTCGCGTAGGATTCCCATTTGAACCAGATGAGGTGCTCGGGCATGTGCGCCGGCGCGACCATGTATTTCTGGATATGGTAGAAGCCGCCGCCGTGCACCTGCCATTCCTCGCCATTCACGCCGGCCGGCAGATTGGCATGGCGGCGGAGCCCGAGATCGAGTGCGATGAAATAGAAGGATGATCCAATCCAGGCTATTGCGGTGATGACGTGCAGCCAGCGCACGGCGAAGTTTAGCCATTCCCAGAAGATCAGATAATCCATCGAGGCCCCACCGAGATTTCCGCGTTACAATGCGGTGGTTCTCGGGCCGATGCAACTACTTCGAATCGTGGAAAATGATGCCGAGGGTGTGGCGTTTGCCGCTGCGCAGCCGGCTAACGCCGTGTCGCATGTTGACCCGGTAATGGCCGCGTGTGCCCTTTACCGGGCGATTGCTCACCGGAAAGATGACCGCATCGCCCTGCCCAAGCGGCACGACTTCGACGCGTGACTGCATGCGCGGCCGCTGCTCGGTCAAAACAAACTCGCCGCCGCTGAAGTCCTCACCCGGGCGTGACAGAAGAAAGGCGACCTGAAGCGGGAAAACATGCTCGCCATAGATGTCCTGGTGCAGGCAATTGTAATCGCCTTCACTGTACTCGAGCAGCAGCGGCGTCGGCCGGTTCTGGCCGGCTGCATGGCACCGTTCGATGAACGCTGCGTGCTCGTCCGGATAACGGACATCGATCCCCATCAGTTCGTTCCAGCGATTGGCCGTCGAAGCAAGGGGCGCGTACAGCGATCGGCGAAGATCACCAATCAGTGACGGCAGCAGATAGCTGAAATATTTGTATTCGCCGCGCCCGAAGCCATGCTTTGCCATGACGATACGCTTACGGAACTGGCTTTCATCGCCGTAGCTCGCGCCAAGCCGTTCGCAATCGCGGCGGGATAGCACACCCTTCAGAATCGCATGGCCGACGTCATCGAGGTTCGTGCCGATCTCGCACCATTGCGTGGTGGACAGGGGAGTTATGCTGTCAGTCATTCGTGCCTCCATGCAACTTTGGATAGGCTAACAGTGCCGTTAATTCGCCCTGGTTCCACCCGTTTCCTGCCCACCGGCGGATTTTTCCGGCCAAATCCGCTCTCCACGACGATTTTAGATGACTCAGCCTGCAAGACTTCATAATACGGAACCAACGAGGCGCATTGCGCCGCGGCAGATTGATATTGGGTAGTGGCATGGATTTGCACGGAAATGGCAAAACAGGAAAGCGCAGCGCTGCTCCGCTCCTGATATCTATTTTCTGGCTTGTGTCGACCATCGGCGCCTCGCTGGGCACCGCCTATCTAACGGGTCCGGAGCGCAATGTTGCCGCGCGGGCAATTGGCTCGGCCGATCCGCACCAGACCCGCGTGGCGCACGAGACCGACAATCACTCGACCCCGGTCGAGCGACCGATGCGCGTTGCTGCACTCGAAGCACTTCATCTGAAGATCAAGAGCGGGCTTCGCGCCGACAGCGGTCCACAGGATGCACTTGTCCCCAACGGCCCGCGGCTTAAACTCGCCGAACAGACCGGTATCAGAATTATTGCGCCAAACGTGGCCCTGATTCTTGGCCACGATGCTCTTTTCAGTGCCCGCGCTCCGCCGCGCGCCATTGGCTGATATCACCATTTCCGGCAGGAAATGACGGAAACAACTCCGGCGGTCGCCAGGCAGACTCGTAAGCGGTTCCCTGCAGCGCCCCGTATCTCATAACGGAACACGACCATGCGTACTTCGAGGTGGGTCCTCTGGACCTATATTTTCATTATTCTGGCGGGCATTACGCTCGCGCTTCCCAACCTCTTCACCAAGGCCCAGCTTGACGCCATGCCGGGTTGGTTCCCAAAGAAGCAGGTGGCGCTCGGCCTCGACCTGCGCGGCGGCTCATACCTCGTTCTCGAGGTCGATGCTGCGGCTCTGAAGAAGGACCGCATTCGCTCGATACTCGATGATGCGCGCGGCCATTTACGCACTGCGAAAATCCAGCCGCAGTCAGTCCGGGTTGCCGGCGACTCGGTCATCGTGACGCTTTCCGACCCCTCGCAGCGCGATGCTGCGGTTGCAGCTCTTCGCGAGCTTTCCTCGCAGGTTGCACAGGTCGGCTTCGCTGCGCCGGTCAGCGATATCGACATTTCCTCCACCGACAATCAGGTCCGCCTGACGCTGACCGAAGCCGGCATGAAGGACAAGCTCGACAATGCTTTGCAGCAAAGTCTTGAAATCGTCCGCCGCCGCGTCGACCAGGTGGGCGTCGCCGAACCCTCCATCCAGCGTGTCGGTTCCGACCGCATCGTCGTCCAGCTGCCGGGGCTCCAGGACCCGAGCCAGTTGCGTGCGCTTCTCGGCAGCACGGCTAAGATGACTTTCCATATGGTTGCCAATCATGATGCCGGGACCAACCCGCCTCCCGGCGTTTCAATCCTTCCCGATGCAAAGGATCCGGGCGTCACCTTCCCGGTCGAAGATCGCGTGGCAATCAGCGGCGAACGGTTGACCGACGCTCGCGCCGCATTCGACCAGCAGACCAACCAGCCGATCATCACCTTCCGCTTTGACAATGTCGGCGCACGCCAGTTTGCCGACATCACGAGCCAGAATGTGGGGCGTCCCTTCGCAATCGTGCTTGACGGCAAGGTTCTGACTGCGCCGGTCATCCAGGTACCGATTACCGGCGGCTCCGGCCAGATCACCGGCAACTTCACCGTTGAGGACACGGTGACGACGGCCGCGCTGCTTCGCGCCGGCGCTCTTCCCGCCCCGCTCACTGTCATTGAAGAGCGGACGGTAGGACCTGATCTTGGCGGCGACGTCATCAAGATGGGCCTTCTTACCGGCTTCATCGGCTTCGCCCTCGTCGTTGCCTTCATCTTCATCCTCTACAGCGGCTGGGGCCTCATCGCCAACCTTGCCCTCGCACTCAATGTCGCTTTGACCTTCGGCATACTCAGCCTGCTCGGGGCAACACTGACCCTGCCCGGCATTGCCGCCATCATCCTCGGTATCGGCTTTGCAGTGGATGCGAACATTCTCATCAACGAGCGTATCCGCGAAGAAGCGCGCAAGGGCATCGGCGCAATGGCGGCGGTCGACCGTGGCTTCAGACTTGCCTATTCGACCATCGTCGACGCCAACGCCACGCACCTGATCGCGACGTTCCTGCTGTTCCTGTTCGGTACCGGTCCGGTCCGCGGCTTTGCGATCACCATGATCATCGGCGCCCTCGTCTCGATGTTCACGGCCGTCACCGTCGTTCGCATCATCATGATGGCGATCGTCCGTCGCCGTAAGATGAAGACCATCCGCATCGAGCATATGTTCAAGCTCGTTCCGGAGAACACAAACATCTCGTTCATGAATGCCCGCTTCTTTGGTATTGGCGTTTCAATCTTCCTGTCGATCGCATCGGTGATCCTGTTCATACACCCCGGCCTCAACTACGGCATCGACTTCAAGGGTGGTATCCAGGTCGACGTGACGACCTCGCAGCCCGCCGACCTCGCCACGATGCGTTCGACGCTCGAGGGGCTTGGGCTTGGCGAAGTTGCCCTGCAGCAGGGCGGCGGCGACAATCGTGTCCTTATCCGGGTACAGCGCCAGGAAGGTGGCGAAGAGGCGCAGACCGTGGCCGTCACCAAGGTCAAGGACGCTGTGCAGAAGCTTGATCCGGGCGTGAAGTTCGAAAGCTCCGAAGTCGTCGGGCCAAAGGTCAGCGGCGAACTCGCGCGGTCCGGTATCCTTGCCGTCGTCCTCGCCAGCCTCGCGATGCTGTTCTACATCTGGTGGCGGTTCGAGTGGCACTTTGCGCTTGGCGCCATTGCCACGCTCATCCTCGATACGACCAAGACCGTCGGCTTCTTCGCCCTGATGGGCCTTGACTTCAACTTGACTGCGATTGCCGCCCTTTTGACGATCATCGGCTATTCGGTCAACGACAAGGTCGTGGTCTATGACCGCATGCGCGAAAACCTTCGCATCCACAAGAAGATGCCGCTGCGCCAGATCATCGACCTCAGTATCAACCAGACATTGGCGCGCTGTATCTACACCTCGCTGACCGTCTTCCTCGCCATGCTTCCGATGGCAATCTGGGGCGGCAAGGCCGTGGAAAATTTCGCCCTGCCCATGCTCTTTGGCGTCATCATCGCGACATCTTCCTCGCTTTTCATTGCAGCACCAATTCTGCTGCTGCTTGGAACCTGGTGGGAAAAGAACCACCCGCAGCGCATTGGCGAAAAGCCGGTCGCGCAAAGTTGATCACACGCGGTCAGTTCAAAGCCTAAATATTTGCGGCACATGGAAAAAACGCATTCCATGTGCCGCAGATTTGACGAAAGCGGTTTGCAAGACTTTCTTCGTACGCAATACTGCGACAGGTCCTGTTCGCAGGCTCATCACTTATTCCTTTTCAACAATCCCACGGAGGAGACGCCGACATATGCCTCATGAAACGCCGCTGATTGCGACAATCGTCATTGGCCTGGTTCTGGCCTTCATTTTCGGTGCGATTGCCAATCGGTTGCGAATTCCTCCTCTTGTCGGATACCTCCTCGCCGGCGTGCTCGCTGGCTCACACACCCCCGGTTTCGTTGCTGATCAAAAGCTGGCGGCAGAACTCGCCGAAATCGGCGTTATCCTTCTGATGTTCGGCGTCGGCCTGCATTTCTCCCTGAAAGACCTGCTTTCAGTACGGGCGATCGCCATTCCGGGCGCGGTCGTCCAGATCGTGGTTGCGACGATCCTTGGTGCCGGCCTTGCCTGGATCCTCGGCTGGGGTCTGCAGGCGGGCCTCGTATTTGGTCTCGCGCTATCGGTCGCCAGTACCGTCGTGCTCCTGCGCGCCATGCAGGAGCGCCGGCTCATCGAGACCGAGCGCGGGCGTATCGCCGTCGGCTGGCTTATCGTCGAAGACCTCGCCATGGTTCTCGCGCTGGTTCTGTTGCCCGCAGTCGCAGGGGCACTCAACAGCAGCGGCGACGGAGAACAGGCGATGCGGGCGCTCAGCGATCCGATCGTCAACTATTTCAATCTCGGTGTCGGCGGCGTCATCCTATTGACCCTTGGCAAGGTTGCGGCTTTCGTGGCGGTCATGCTGATCGTCGGCCGCCGCGTAATCCCGTGGACGCTGCACGCCATTGCTCACACCGGTTCACGCGAGCTATTCCGCCTCGCGGTCCTTGCTATCGCTCTCGGCGTTGCTTTCGGCGCGGCAAAGCTCTTTGGCGTATCGTTGGCGCTTGGCGCCTTCTTTGCCGGCATGATCATGAGCGAATCCGAACTCAGCCATCGGGCGGCGGAAGAATCGCTGCCATTGCGCGATGCTTTTGCGGTTCTGTTTTTCGTTTCGGTCGGCATGCTGTTCGATCCGATGACCATCGTGCACGATCCGCTGCCATTGCTCGCGACGCTGGCAATCATTGTCGTCGGCAAATCGCTGGCGGCATTTTTCATCGTTCGTGCCTTTGGCTACCCCTCCGGGACAGCCCTGATCATCTCCGCCAGCCTTGCGCAGATCGGCGAATTTTCCTTCATCCTGGCAGAGCTCGGTGTCGATCTCGGCATGCTCCCGCAGGAAGGCCGCGACCTGATCCTTGGTGGCGCGATCCTATCGATCCTCGTAAATCCCCTTGCCTTTGCCGCCGTCACGTACCTGAAGCCAAGACTCGAGAAGCGCGCCGCTGCAGTCGAGCCGGTTGCCGCTGCGGCCGAGCCGTCCGCCGTAGAGGAGCAAGCCGCCGAGGAAATCCAGCCCACGGCGCTCACGGATCATGCGGTGCTGGTCGGCTACGGCCGGGTCGGCAGCCTGGTCGGAGACGCGTTGAAGGAACGCGGCAAGCCTTTCCTCGTTATTGAGGATGCCGATAAGACGGTCGCCAAGCTGCGTGATGAAAATATCGAGACCATCGTCGGTAATGCCGCCAATGGCGATGTGCTTGCGGCAGCCAATCTGGTTGGAGCACGGCAATTGATCCTTGCGATCCCCAATGCCTTCGAGGCGGGTCAAGTCGTCGTCAAGGCACGGGCCGCAAACCCGACGATCAATATACTGGCGCGGGCTCATTCCGATGCCGAGGTGCAGCACTTGCAGGATCTCGGTGCCGATACGGTGATCATGGGCGAGCGCGAGATAGCACGAGGCATCGTCGCCCAAATCCTCGGCCTTGACGAACCGGTGCCTGCACCATTGACTGAATAAAGATAATAACAAAACGACGGGAATGAGTGGGCAGGACTTAGCATGAAGCTGAAGGATTATGTATGGCCGGTGATAGGGCTGGCCGCCGTCGGGATTTCCGTATGGCTCCTCTATAAGGAGTTGCGGAGTATCTCGCTGGATGACGTGATCGACAGCATCTACGCCATTCCTCCCCACCGCTGGCTGCTTGCTGCACTTTCCTCGCTCATCGCCTATGCGGCGCTTGCAGGCTATGACCGGATCGCGCTCTTGCACCTTCGCCGCAAGATTTCTTGGCTGTTCATTGCCCTTTGTTCGTTCACGACTTACGCGCTGTCGCACAATATTGGCGCCTCCGTCCTTTCAGGCGCCGTGGTCCGCTATCGCGCCTATTCCTCGCAGGGGATGAGCGGACCGGAAATCGCACTCCTTATCGCATTCTGCTCCTTTACCTTCATGCTTGGTATACTGACGCTCAGTGCCTTCGTGCTGTTGATCGAGCCTGAAATTCTTCAGCGCTTCAGCGCCGAATTGCCGCTCTCCGTCAGCTATGTCCTTGGCTTCGGATCGCTGGCCATCGTTCTACTCTACGTGTTCGGCAGCTGGCTGCATTTCAAGCCTTTGCGCATCCGCCAATTCACGCTCGAATATCCGCGTCTTTCGGTTGTCGCGCAGCAGCTTGTCGTCGGGCCCCTCGAACTCATCGGCGCGGCAGCCATTATCTATTTCACCTTGCCGGCCGAAGGAAATCCGGGGTTTCTCATCGTTCTCGGCATTTTTCTCATATCGTTCTCCGCCGCTCTCATTTCCCACGCCCCTGGCGGCCTTGGCGTACTTGAACTTGTCTTTCTTACAGGCTTGCCCGACATGAATCATGCCGACGTTCTCGCGGCTCTCATCATATTCCGCCTGTTCTATCTGCTCATCCCTTTTGCCCTCTCGCTTCTTGTCGTGCTCTATTTCGAGCGTTCGCAGCTCCTTATCCGCTGGTACAAGAAGGATGGAGAAACCTAGATCGTTTTCACGATAGCGCTGTTTTGCGCGGCTTATTTTCTCGTTAAGCCGCCTCTTTAGTGGGCTGTTCCTTCAAGGATTTATGCGGCAACCGTATTTTGAGGCCAATTAGAGTTCCTTTGCATCAAGGGAGTTATGGCACCGATGACGACATTGATCATACCGGGATATCGCGGATCAGAGAGCGGCCATTGGCAAAGGCAATGGCTGGTCGAAGATGACACCGCGCATCTCGTCGAGCAGGACGATTGGGAAAACCCGATCCTGTCGCAGTGGCTTCACGTTCTAGAGGCAAAGCTGGCCGAAACGCCAGACGCCGTCCTCGTGGCGCACAGTCTCGGCTGCGTTCTCGTATCTCACCTCGCCACCCGGCCGTCGGCGGCGCATGTGGCAGGGGCCGTTCTCGTTGCCCCGGCCGATGCGGAACGCATGGCCGCGCAGGATCCGAAGTTTGCCAGCTTTGCGCCCCTGCCCCGTCACAATCTTCGCTTTCCGTCGATCGTCGTCGCCAGCCGCAACGACCCCTACATCTCGTTCAACAAGGCGGAAGCACTTGCCGGCGTCTGGGGTTCGGGATTTGTCGACCTGCAATTTGCCGGGCATATCAATGTCGAAAGCGGTTTTGGCGCGTGGCCCGAAGGTCATATTCTCGCCAATTCATTGCGGCGCCCGCAGCGCGAGTTCCGCACTCGACGCGCGGCCTGAAGCGTTCGTTTTAGCCAGATTTTTGCTTGCGCTCGAGGATGTACTTCAGAACCAGCGTCAGGATCGCGATCAATGCCAGTGTCGATGAGGCGGCGAAGGCGCCGGTGACATTGTAGTCGTTGAAAAGCAATTCGATCTGAAGGGGCAATGTATTGGTCTGGCCGCGAATAGCGCCCGACACGACGGATACGGCGCCGAACTCCCCCATGACGCGAGCGTTGCAAAGCACCGCGCCATAGAGCAACGCCCACTTGATGTTCGGCAGCGTCACGTAAAGAAACGTCTGCAAACCGGTGGCGCCGAGCGTAATGGCCGCTTCCTCGTCCTCGCTCCCCTGTGCCTGCATCAGAGGAATGAGTTCGCGCGCGACAAAGGGGCTCGTAACAAACAGGCTGACGAGAAAGATCGCCGGCACGGTAAACATGATCTTGATGTCGTAGTTCTCGAGCAGTGGCCCAAGCAGGCCCTGACTGCCGTAGAGAAACAGATAGGTCACACCTGCGACAATCGGCGAGACCGAAAACGGTATCTCGATGAGGCTTATCAGAATCTGCCGGCCGGGAAAGCGATAGCGAGTGACGAGCCAGGCTGCGCAGATACCGAACACCATGTTGATCGGTACGACGACAATCGCGGTCAATACCGTCAGCCAGATTGCGTGGAGGGTCGCGGGCTGGGAGATTTGCGAAAGATAGACACCCATCCCCTCACGGAAGGCGTAGGTGAAAATCACCAGCATCGGGACGCCGATAAACAGGAGCGAAAGGAGGATCGCTGCACCGATCAGAACACGGTGCATGGTACTTACCGCCGGCGTTCCAGGACGCCGCGAGAATTGGGCTGTCGCGGCTGGGGCAGGCAGGGCGGATTCAGTTGCGTTCTGCATAGCGGAGACGCCAGGCCTGGATGGAATTTGTTACGACAAGCATGAGAAAGGCAGTGACCAGCATCACCGTGGCGAGCGCCGCAGCGGCGGGGTAATCGTATTCGTCAAGCCTTATGAATACGAGCAGCGACATGACCTCGGTTTCGAACGGCAAATTACCCGAAATGAAGACGATGGCACCGAATTCACCGAGGCTTCGGGCGAAAGAAAGGCTGCAACCGGCTATGAATGCTGGCAAAATTGCCGGCCAGATGACCCTCGAAAATATCTGCCAATTGGAAGCGCCAAGCGATCGGGCCGCCTCCTCGACATCCGTTGCGAGATCCTCCAGCACCGGCTGAACTGTCCGGATGACGAAGGGAATGCTGGTAAACATCATGGCGAGCGCAATCCCCAGCGGCGCATAGGCTACCTTGATGCCGAGCGGCTCGAGATAGCGACCGAACCAGCCATTGGCCGAAAAGACGGTTACGAGGGCGAGGCCCGCGACTGCGGTCGGCAATGCGAAGGGTAGATCGACGATAGCGTCGAGAAGCCGGCGGCCCGGAAAGTCATAGCGAACAAGCACCCAGGCGAGAAGCAGGCCGAACATCGCATTGAGAAGGGTCGCCAGCGCCGCCGTCGTCACGGTTATCCGATAAGTTGCAAGCGCCCTCTCGGATGTAACGATCGTCCAGAAATCGGCCCAGCCGAGATTGACCGACTTGTAGAGCATGGCGAAAAGCGGCAGCGCCACGATTGCGATGAAGTAGAGCAAGGTAACACCAAGGGTGAGACCAAAGCCGGGCAGGATTCCGCGCGAAGAAGACCTTGAAAACAATGACATTCCAGCTTTCTAGCTTGTGCATGCCCGAATGCAAGACGGACCGCAAATAGAACGGCGCAGCATCGTCGCTGCGCCGTGTCCCCTGTGGTTCACACGGCTAGCGCTTGGTGAACACCTTGTCGAGGATCCCGCCTTCGGAGAAATGCTCCTTGGTAACCTTGTTCCAGCCACCAAATACGTCCTCCACCGTCAGAAGCCGTGTTTCCGGGAACTGGTCCGAATACTTCGCCTTGACGGAAGCATCGTTCACGCGATTGAAGTTCTGCGCAAGGATGTCCTGGCCCTCAGGCGTGTAGAGGAATTTGAGATAGTCTTCCGCAACTGCGCGTGAGCCGCGCTTGTCGACGACCTTGTCCACGACTGTGACGGGAAATTCGGCGAGCAGGCTGACCGGAGGAACCACAGCCTCGTATTTGTCTTCGCCCAGTTGCTTGCGCGTGCCGAGCACCTCGGCCTCAAAAGTAATAAGCACGTCGCCGATGCCGCGCTCGGCAAAGGTCGTGGTCGCCGCGCGCCCACCCGTATCGAAGACCGGCACGTTGGCGAACAGCTTCTTGACGAACTCCTGCGCCTTCGCTTCGTCCTTGTTGTTGGCTTCGAGTGCATAGGCATAGGCGGCAAGATAGGTATAGCGTGCGTTGCCCGACGTCTTGGGGTTTGGGAACACGACCTTGACGTCGTCACGTACCAGGTCGTCCCAATTCTTGATGTTCTTGGGGTTTCCGGCGCGTACCAGAAAAGCCGGCAGCGAATAGTAGGGCGATGAATTGTTCGGCAGGCGCGACTGCCAGTCAGCGGGGATGAAATCGCCCTTGTCGTGCAGGACCTGGACATCGGTCACCTGGTTGAACGTAACGACGTCGGCCTCGAGGCCCTCGAGGATTGAGCGCGCCTGCTTGGACGAGCCGGCATGCGACTGGTTAACGGTGATTTCCTTGCCCTTTTCGTTCTTGTAAGCGGCCGAAAACGCCTTGTCGATCTGCTCGTAGAGTTCACGTGAAATATCGTAGGATACGTTGAGAATATCGGTCGGCTCGTCGGCCGCCTTCGCCGCGGCGAGGCTGAACCCAAGCGCCACGGCCGTCAAAACCAGTAATCTTTTCATTAAAATCTCCCGCGAGGGCCGGGAGCGAATGCACCGGCACTGATGATCACTGCCGCTCGGGTTTGAGAGGGGCAATTTTTGCCAGAATGGCGATGCCTGCCCCTATACGAAAGAATGTTTGTTCTAATATTACACCTACAAATGAAATCCAGTTCTACAACGCAAGGAATAGTGAGCAAGAACCCATACCGTGGTCCACCGTCCGACGAAGCGCAGGCGATTACCAGAATCCGCGATGCTGCCAGCACCAGAGGAAGTCTTCCTCCGTCCAGTTGCGATGCCGCTTGGCCGAGGCTTCCTCGCAGTCGCGCTTTTTCGCGTCACCTGAGGTAAGGTCCAACGTATCCGCCGTGAATACTTCGCGCCACAAGCGTTCGGCACGACTGAAAATGTTCGATACTTCACTGTACATTGCGACCTCCGAAAATGGTTGCGGTTGCAGAGTGCAGTTGCCTTTGGGGTCAACCGATATCCGATGATGACGGGTTGAAATGATTTGTCAATAATCTCTACCGGATCAATCGTGTATCAAATTTGTGAAAATATCGACGTCCGTCACGCGGGGTTCTTAATGAATTCTTATTTTTCAGCGCCTTACACACCATTTTTAAGCCATTTCTCTGCCGCAAAAATAACTCAAATTTTTAACCCTTCTACACTAGAAAAAGTTATGCGACGGACTATGACTGCACCCAAACGGTAGTCAGGCAAAGAAAATGATATCGCAAAAAGCCAAGTACGCACTGCGGGCCCTTGTCGTACTCGCCAGAGCGGATGCCGAGAAGGTGCTCTTCATCTCCGATATTGCCGAAGAGCAAAACATCCCGAAGAAGTTTCTCGAACAGATTCTTCTAGATCTGAAGCATCAGGGCATCGTCATGAGCCGTCGGGGCAAGATGGGCGGCTACCTGCTGCTCAAGCCCGCCGAGGACATTACGTTTGGCGAGGTGCTACGGCTTATCGACGGGCCCATCGCGCCCCTGCCCTGCCTCAGCAAGATCGCCTATCGCCGCTGCGAGGACTGCGCCAGTGAGGCGACTTGTGAAATTCGCCACGTTTTCAACGAAGTTGCCAATGTGACGCGCGGCGTCCTCGACAAGACGACGATTGCCGACTGCCTCGTCTACGGCGAAAATCACAACGCCGCGGCCTTGCTTGACAGCTAGAACGTTCGCTCAGGCACCATGCGCCCATAGTCCCAAAGCAATCTATGGCTGCTCCTTGACATGCAATAATATTATTGCATATTTAGGCTGTGAACGATGATGAACTCGATCGCCTCTTCAAGGCGCTTGGCGACCCAACCCGTCGCAAGATCATAGATCGACTGCGCGAGCGTCCGAGGCAATCGTTATTCGAAATCTGCGCTCTTTTTTACGCGGAGAATGGGATGGCCCTTTCGCGTCAGGCGGTCACGCAGCATCTGGACATGCTGGAAAAAGCCGGCCTTGTCCGTGTCGAATGGTCGGGCCGGACCAAGATTCACTGTCTCGATCCTGGTCCGTTGCGAGAAGCGGTTGATTTTTGGCTTCGCAACCACCTCTAGAAAGGAGAACCCGATGAGAATCTGGGTGACCAGCGTCCTTGTGGACGACCAGTCGAAAGCCATGGACTTCTACACGCGTGTTTTGGGGTTCACCTTGAAGCATGACGTGCCCATGGGAGAACATCGCTGGCTGACGGTAGTCTCGCCGCAAGACCCCGAAGGAACGGAACTGCTTCTCGAACCGAGCGAACATCCCGCCGTCAAGCCTTTCAAGGCCGCGCTCGTTGAGGACGGTATCCCGGCGACATCGTTCAAGGTCGATAATGTCGATGCCGAATATCACAGGCTTCGTTCGCTCGGCGTCGCCTTCGCGCGCGAACCGATGGATGCCGGACCCGTCAGGATGGCAGTCTTCGATGATACCTGCGGAAATCTCATTCAATTGGTAGAGATGAAGGCCGATTAAGGGCTCGAAACTGTCCCAACTTAACTGAACACGGCCGTGCCGATCACCGGTGTCGACGGCACGGCGACATCGCGCGGCTCCAGCATGCCTGCCCGGTGGGCGGCATGGCCGGCTTCGGTTGCCTTCGCGAACGCGTGGGCCATCGCCACCGGGTCGCCGGCCTTTGCAACTGCCGTGTTGAGAAGGATCGCGTCAAAGCCGAGTTCCATGACCGTTGCCGCATGCGACGGGCGGCCGAGACCGGCATCGACGATCATCGGAATATCGGGAAAGTGACCTCTCAACGAACGGAGGGCGTGAAGGTTAAGCGGTCCCTGCGCCGAGCCAATCGGCGCGCACCAGGGCATAAGCACCTCGCAGCCGGCACCGATCAACCGTTCAGCCACAACGAGGTCGTCGGTCGTATAGGGAAAAACCTTGAACCCGTCATCCGTGAGCACGCGCGCGGCTTCAACAAGGGCGAAAACGTCCGGTTGCAGCGTATCGTGATTGCCGATGACCTCCAGCTTGATCCAGTCGGTAGCGAACAGGTCGCGTGCCATCTGCGCCGTGAGCACGGCTTCCTTGACAGTGTGGCAACCGGCGGTATTCGGCAGGATGCGTACGCCCGACGAGCGGATCAACGACCAGAACCGGTCGCCGGAACTGCCGCCCGCTGTTTCGCGTCGCAGTGACACCGTGGCGACCCCCGTGCCGGAAGCCTTGATTGCTTCCATAAGGATCGCTGGTGAAGGATATTGGGCCGTCCCGAGCAATAGGTGCGAGGCAAGCTCGATACCGTAGAGCGTAAGCATGCTTCAGCCCCCTTGCCGCGGCGTCAGAATTTCGACGCGGTCGCCCTCTTTGAGCAAACATTCCGGGCGCTCCGTCGACCGGACGAGTTCGCCATTCAGCGCAGTCGCCAGCCAGTCTCCCTCGAACTGCAGTTCGGTGAGCAAGGCGTCGAGGAAATGCGCAGCGACATCACGGGTTTCGCCATTGACGATGAGTTTCATTGTACCTCGTTCCCTTGATCGAAAATCATACTCGCAGCCTGTCGCGCCATCGCCGGTGCGAGCAGGAAACCATGCCGGTAAAGCCCGTTGATGCTGATCACATTGCCGTCGCGAACAACGCGCGGCAGGTTGTCCGGATAGGCCGGCCGAATGCCGGTGCCCGTCTCGATGATTTCCGCCTCACCGAAGGCGGGATGCAGGCTATAGGCAGCGTTGATTAGCTCCATCGTCGAGCGTACGGTGATCGGCCCCGTAGCATCGCTTTCAATCATCGTTGCTCCCACCATGAAGGTCTGACCGGCGCGCGGCACGATGTAGACGGGAAAGCGCGGATGAACGAGGCGAATCGGGCGCGCGAGCGAAACATCCGTCGTGCGCAACAGCAGCATTTCACCGCGCACGCCGCGGATGCCTTCATCAGTGGTCGCACGGCCGAGACATTCGATCGTCCAGTCAAAGCGTGGGGCGGCCGACTGATCGGATTCGAACGATACGCCGGAGGCCGCAAGTTTTGCCGCCAGACTGACCAGCGCGTGCCGGGGGTCGAGATGCGCCTCGGTACCGAAATGGAGCCCTCGGCGAAAACGGCCAGCCAAATCGGGCTCCAGCGCAGCGACCGACTCTTCGTCGAGCAAGTCGAACCCAGACGTTTGCGTGCCGAAGCGATCGAGTTCCTTCTGGTCGCGGCCAGAGGCGAGAACCAGCGTCCCGTTTCGGGTCACAGTACCGGGAAGCGCCGCTTCCCACCAATCAGCCGCCGCCAATCCAAGGTCGACAACTGCTTGTTCGGCGCTTTCCCTTTCGCAATAGGGTGCGAGCATGCCGCCGGCATACCAGGACGCCGGCCTTCGCCCATCCGGCGACGGATCGACAACGGTCACATCGAGACCACGCGACATGAGTTCATGCGCCACCGCAAGGCCGGCAACGCCGGCTCCTCTGACAAGAACAGCCATGATGTCAGACACCGTTGTCGAGCGGCATATAGAGATCGCCGCCCTCGCGGAACTTCGCAGCCATGACCGCCATTCCCTCCTTCTGCGCCTCTGCCCTTATGTCGTGGGAGATGCGCATCGAGCAGAATTTCGGCCCGCACATGGAGCAGAAGTGCGCCACCTTGTGCGCTTCCTTCGGCAATGTCTCATCGTGATAGAGGCGGGCCGTTTCCGGATCGAGGGAGAGATTGAACTGGTCTTCCCAGCGAAATTCGAAGCGGGCCCGCGACAGCGCATCATCACGCAGTTTGGCGGCCGGATGCCCCTTGGCAAGATCGGCCGCATGGGCGGCGATCTTGTAGGTGATGACGCCGACCTTGACGTCGTCGCGATTAGGGAGGCCAAGGTGTTCCTTTGGGGTGACGTAGCAAAGCATCGCCGTCCCGAACCAGCCGATCATCGCCGCGCCGATGCCGGAGGTGATGTGATCGTATCCGGGTGCAATGTCCGTCGTCAGTGGTCCAAGCGTATAGAACGGCGCCTCGCCGCAAACGGCGAGCTGCTTGTCCATGTTCTCCTTGATCTTGTGCATCGGGACGTGGCCCGGCCCCTCGATCATTACCTGGCAATCCCTGGCCCAGGCAATTTGCGTGAGTTCGCCCAGCGTCTCGAGTTCGGCAAACTGCGCGGTGTCGTTGGCATCCGCTATCGAGCCCGGCCGCAGCCCATCGCCCAGTGAGAAGGACACGTCATAGGCGCGGCAGATGTCGCAGATTTCCGCGAAATGCTCGTAGACGAAGCTCTCCTTGTGATGATGCAGGCACCACTTCGCCATGATCGAGCCGCCGCGCGAAACAATGCCCGTCACCCGGTTTACGGTAAGCGGAATGTAGTGAAGGCGCACCCCTGCATGGATGGTGAAATAATCGACCCCCTGTTCGGCTTGTTCGACCAGCGTATCGCGGAAGATGTCCCAGGTCAGGTCCTCAGCAACGCCGCCGACTTTTTCCAGCGCCTGATAGAGCGGCACCGTGCCGATCGGCACTGGCGAGTTACGGATAATCCATTCGCGAATGTTGTGAATGTTTCGCCCGGTGGAAAGGTCCATCACCGTATCGGCGCCCCAGCGGGTCGCCCATACCATCTTCTCGACCTCTTCGGCCATCGACGACGTGACCGCGGAATTGCCGATATTGGCGTTGATCTTGACGAGGAAATTGCGGCCGATGATCATAGGTTCGAGTTCCGGGTGATTGATATTGGCGGGGATAATTGCCCTGCCTCGTGCAATCTCGTCGCGCACGAATTCGGGCGTCACGTGATCGGGGACGGCCGCTCCGAACGATTCGCCATCGCGCGCCGCCGCGAATCTTGCAACATCGCGGCCAAGATTTTCGCGAATCGCGGCGAACTCCATCTCCGGCGTGATGATCCCGGCTCTTGCATAGGCGAGTTGCGTGACGGCCGATCCATCCTTACCCATGTGAGGGCTGTTGCGAACCGGAAATGCCGGGGTCAGGCGGTCGCCCGTGGCAAAGCCGTTATCCGCGGGAAGAATATGACGGCCCTCATAGGCGCGGGTGTCGCCCCGTGCGTCGAGCCAGGTCTCGCGAATGCGTGGCAGGCCGCGCGCAATGTCAATCGCGGCGAGTGGATCGCTATAGGGCCCTGACGAGTCATAAACCGTGACGTTCGGTTCGCCCGCGGTCGGATGCACGGCGACCTCCCGCCTCGGGACACGTATATCCGCGTGGATGCGCCCGGGTTTGTAAATCTTGGTCGAAGCCGGCAGCGAACCTGCCGAAACGGTTGGAGTGATTGCGGTCATCATAAGGTTCCTTTGCTCCGCGAACGCACGTTCAGAGACGCCCGCAAGTTCAAATTGCCTGCATGCCGCATGTGGCGGCGCTGCAAGCGCGAAACCCAGTTCTGTGCCGGAAAGATGAAAGGCTTTCGCGAACCCTGACGGGAATCAGGACCCAATCGCCCGCGAAGACTTTTGCACCGTCCCTACGCCAGTATGAACTGGATCAGGTTCAACGGGTCACTGCGCTTGCCGATGGCCAGCAGTATCTCAGCCCCTTGCCGGGACTCCCCTGGTGAATATCTGTAAGAGACCCGCCCGCAACGCCGTTGTCAAGCGGGTCGGCATCCGACTAGGCGCGCAGGGGCTTCAAGGCCGCTGCCCATTTGGCGAGTTCCGCCAACATGGTCGTAGCGCTGTTCGTCATCGATTCGGTCGGCTGGAAGACACCTTCATCATCGATGAACTGCTGATACGAATGCACCGGGACACCATCCGGAATTGGCATCATCCTCAAGCCCGCGACCAACCCTTTTACCGACTCGACCGAGCGCAAGCCCCCGGAAACGCCGCCATAGCTGACAAAGCCCGCTGGTTTGTAGTTCCACTCTTTCGACAGATAGATCAATGCATTGATGAGGGATGGCGGAGCAAAATAATCGTACTCAGGCGTAACAAATACCGTTGCGTCGGCCGCATCGACAATGGTGCTCCATCGCTTGGTGTGAGCGCGCTCATTTCTGCATGCGCGGATGATGCGGTTCGTCAAGGAGAGGCAGGTTGATCTCGGGACGGTTTCGAACCGGGCGTCCTGCCTGGCAAATTCATGAAACCATTTTGCAACCGCCGGGCCGCCGCGGCCGGGGCGTGTGCTGGCAATAATAATGTTGAGTTTGAGCGCCATATGCTTGTCTCCATCATGCATGACTGAACGCCAGCATGAATAAGCAAGCCGCACTGCGCCGCCAAGAAGGCACTTTCCGGAAACCGCCCATGATATGATATCGGCAGGTAGTCCCGCGCCGCATGGGCAAAACGAAACCCGCCCCGGCAAAGCCGTGCGGGTTCTCTCGCTATAAATGACCGGACGAACCGGTCACCAACTATCGGTTGAAATCGCCACCGTTGCCGTTTGGACGAGGCGGCCGTTCCTTTTTCTTCGGACCGGGCAGAAGACCTTCGCGCTGTGCCTGCTTGCGAGCTGCCTTGCGGGCACGGCTGACGGCTTCGGCTTTTTCCCGCACACGGCGCTCGGACGGCTTTTCGAATGCCTGGCGCGCCTTCATTTCGCGGAAGAGACCCTCCCGCTGCATCTTCTTCTTCAGGACCCTGAGGGCCTGTTCAACATTGTTGTCTCGGACGAGTACTTGCAATCGTTTTCCTTACCCATGCTTGCCTCGTCTTGCGCAATCGCAATTGGCCACAATCAGACAAGCGTTTGAAGAATTGCCCCTGTGGCAATCCGGAGAAGCGCGGACTTTATGCATTTCCGCGCCAAAAATCCAGTCTGCCCGCGCAATTTACTCGGGCTTTACCGCCAAGAAACGGCCTTTTCGGCACGATTACCGTAGCAATAGCGCGAACGACGCGCGTGATCGTGCGCCGGCGCCGAATCAGAGAGCAGCGGTGATGATGATCTCGACCTTGTATTCAGGCGTTGCGAGCTTTGCTTCACCGGTCGCGCGGGCCGGCGTGTTGGCCGGGTCGACCCAAGCATCCCAAACCGCGTTCATCTCGCCGAAGTCCTTCATGTCATCAAGCCAGATGATGGCCTGCAGCAACTTCGACTTGTCGGTGCCGGCCTCCTTGAGCAGGCTATCGACCGACGCAAGGACGTCCTTGGTCTGCTCGGTAACGCTCTTGCCGGGGCCACCAACCTGGCCGGCGAGGTATACCGTATTGCCATGGATGACAGCTTGGCTCATACGCGGACCAACTTGAATACGACGGATGCTCATGGGGAAGTCTCCTCTAGCGTTTGCCGGCAGGTTGAGTCTGCCTTGCTTGCATGAAAAAAGGGCCATGCGGCCCTTTTTTCAAAAGAATGGTGGGCACAGTAGGGATCGAACCTACGACCCGCTGATTAAGAGTCAGCTTCAACTGATTGGCGCTTGTTACCGTACTTTATCATTCGTTTGCAAGCGTAATTACTTATCTGATTTCATTAAACCAAACGTTGTCAGGCTTTGTCATTCGTTTTCGCGCCATTGCTGCCAATACGTTGCCAAGTCCCAAAAACTCTACGAAAACGTCGGTATCAAATTCGCTTTCTTCCCCGTCTATACCGAGCGCCTCGGGAGGATAAGCGTTGAGGATAGTTACCGACCCAGCGGCCCGCTAAGACCCCGGCAACCTCCATAGGAAGCTTCCATGTTCTGTGGAGTTCCATTGTCGACAATCTGAGGTCGTTCAACCATGAATATCGATGCACATGAAAAAAAGAACAAGCCTGGCACCGTTTGGAATTGCCCGAAGGTGCCGGGACTTCGTCTCCGGCACATGACGACGAAATCGGTCTATTACCTCTCGTATCGCACGCGGACCACCAGAGTTCAGCGCAATATGAAGCTTGCGGACCAGCGGGTGATAACCCTGACCGCCGTTCGCGACATGGCAAAGGCAATATTGGTCCGGGTCGCCCACGGCGAAGATCCCGCATGGCAAAAGAAGGAGCTTGCCAAACGGCCGACAATGGCGTTGCTCAAAGAGCATCATCTGACGAAGCACGCGGATACCAAAAACAAATCGTCATGGGCTGAAGATGTTGGGGCCTACTATGACAACCATGTCATACCGCATTTCGGTGCCGACAAAGTCATTGCTGACGTCACAGAAGCCGAGATTAACGAACTGCACTGGAGAATGCGGAAAACTCCTTCGGCGGCAAATCGCTGCATGTCCATGCTGAAAAAAGCCTTCTCGCTATCGGAGAAATGGGGATGGCGACCCCGCAATTCGAATCCGGTACAGATTGATCGATACAAGGAGGTCAAGCGGAAACGGCTGCCGTCCGCCGACGAAGCGGTACGTTTGCTTGTCGCCATCAACAACATGCGCGCTGACAATCCCTGGTTCGCGGGCCTCATCGAACTTCTATGCTTCACCGGGGCACGCAAAGAAGAAATCATGTCGTCGAAATGGGCATGGATACGTGATGACGGATTGCATTTGCCCGATTCAAAGACCGGCGAAAAAGTCGTTGCCCTGTCGCGCGAGGCCCGTAAAGTCCTTAAGACCATTCCACGGGTCAAGGCTAACCCGTATATCATTCCCGGCCATATCAAGGGCAAGCATCTGGTCAACTCCGCGAAACCCTGGGCTACCCTTCTGAAAGCCGCCAACGTCGAAGGGTTACGGATGCACGATTTGCGTCGCTTTTTCGCTTCCGCCGGGCTTTCCAGCGGCCTCAATCTGTCAACCGTCGGCGAGCTACTTGGACATATGGAAGCATCCACAACGAAGCGCTATGCATTCCTGTTGGCGGGAGAGTCACAGAAGGCCGCCGATATCGCATCCGAGCGCGTTAGAGCCATAATGACCAACGGGGTAACATAGTCGTTGATGAACTCAGGGCCAGCGGTTTTCAATCGAGGGGTCTGCTCGAGCACTCCGCAACGATCGATGCTAGAAAATATTGCGTGGAAAACCAAAATTGGCTTTTGCCTCCATGTAGTTGCAGAATCTGAGCAACACCGCTTTTGTTGTCACGTATTACTTGAGAACAACGTATTCTGTGTCCATAAGCAACAGTAGTTCGATGTTTAACGGTTTGACAATTTATTGGCGTAACGAGCTGCCAAATGTAACAATAACGTTGCGTGCATTGGTCCAGCCGAACTGAAGATGCAAATGAACGCAAGTACGGTTGTCGCGACCGTCCTAAGCCTAAGCCTGAAAATTGGAGTCCCTCAGAGATGGCACGGCCATAATTTCAGATTGTATTGCATCTCCATCTCCCCAGCCGACCTGTCGTGTGGTGCCCTGAATGTGGACGAGGCGATGGTGTCAAAGCCATTTTGCAGTTTTAGTTACAGGTCGATCTGCATAATTCCGGTAATCGGATTTCGTTATAACCAATCCAGCGCATAACCCGCGACGGCAATCTTTAATTGAGTCGAGGCCAGACTTCGCAGCATTTTTGACCGCCAATGCAGCGTCAATTCGCGTTGCAAAAATACCAATAGAATCTCTTCCTGTGTCGACGTGTTCACTTGGCCAGATAGCCGCCGTCCGCGTCGAAGCATGCTCCGGTCACAAAGGATGCGGCGTCGGATAGCAAAAAGACGATAACGTTCGCAATTTCATCCGCCTGGCCAAGGCGCGCCATTGGGTGCAACAGCGCCGCCGCCTGTTTCTTCTCAACGCTCAGGTGACCGAGCAACGGCGTTTCAATAAAGCCTGGCGCGACAGAGTTTATCCGGATGCCCTGCGACGCATGATCCAGCGCGGCAACCTTTGTGAGGCCGATCACGCCATGTTTGGCCGCCGTGTAGGCGGGCTGGCCGGCAAAGGCACGAAAACCCATAACTG
>NZ_JBBNAM010000119.1:0-2003 GCF_037994425.1 Phyllobacterium sp. | reverse complement strand
GTTGCCTTGGTCTTCGAGCCGGAGGTCTGAAACTCGACCTTGTTCGGCTTGATCAATTCTTGCCAGTTCTTCTGGATCATTTAGCTTTTCCCTATCCTTGCCTTTACCACCATCCAATCGTGGCATTGAGGCGTGGAAACCGCAGAGGAGCTGGAAACCCAGCTCATGCGGTCAAAATCCTGTCGCGAAGATTAGACGCGGCGACGCTTGCGCGGACGGCAGCCATTGTGCGGGATCGGCGTTACGTCGCGGATCGACGTAATCGTGAAACCAGCAGCCTGGAGCGCGCGCAGAGCCGATTCACGGCCGGAGCCAGGTCCGCAGACCTCGACTTCGAGCGAGCGCATGCCATGTTCCTGTGCCTTCTTGGCGCAATCTTCAGCGGCCATCTGTGCAGCGAAGGGGGTCGACTTGCGCGAACCCTTGAAACCCTGTGCACCGGCGGAGGACCAGGCAATCGCATTGCCCTGGGCGTCCGTGATGGTGATCATAGTATTGTTAAATGTCGAATTGACGTGGGCAACGCCCGACGAAATATTCTTGCGCTCGCGGCGGCGAACGCGCGTGGCTTCCTTGGCCATGGTAGTCCTTTCAGTTGATCTCGACGCCTCCGTATTTCCAGAGGCTCCACCGTGGTTTCAGTTAGAGTGCGAAACCAGCACTGCATCTGCCAAAGGCAGAGCCGGCGCGAGCAATCGCGCCGGCATGAACTTACTTCTTCTTGCCGGCGATTGCCTTGGCTGGACCCTTGCGCGTTCGCGCATTGGTATGAGTGCGCTGACCACGAACCGGCAGGGAGCGGCGATGACGCAGACCGCGGTAGCAGCCCAGATCCATCAGACGCTTGATGTTCATCGAAACTTCACGGCGCAGATCACCTTCAACCTGGTAATCGCGGTCGATCGTTTCGCGAATCTGCAAAACTTCCGCATCGGTCAACTGGTTGACGCGACGCTCTGCAGGAATGCCGACTTTCTCGACGATTTCCTGCGCAAACTTTTGACCAATCCCGTGAATGTACTGAAGCGCAATTACAACGCGCTTGTTCGTCGGGATGTTGACGCCAGCGATACGTGCCACGTCTATTCTCCTTGTTGACCGGCAGAGCTGGAGTGCCAACACGGCAGCCAGATGACGGGATGAAAACCTATATCCGGGACAAACACAAACGATCAGCCCCGAACCTGCTTTACCGGATCGGCGCCGACCGCTTCATATCCAAGCGAATTTGCGCCGTACTTGAAGGAATCGCCGCTAAAAGTCAACTCCTTCGATGAAATTATGTCAGATCTATAAATCCGACAGAATTTTTTCGATCGATGCCGTGACATCTTCCATGTCCGCCATGCCATCGACCTTCCTCAACTTGCCCTTGGCGTAGTAATAGCCAATCAGGGGCGAGGTCTGCTTGTAATATGCTTCGAGGCGCGTACGCACTGTCTCGGCATTATCGTCGGGCCGACGCTTGAACTCGGTCGAACCGCATTTGTCACACACACCCGCGACGTGCGGCTTCTTGTTCGTGTCGTGATAGCCGGTTCCGCACTTCGCGCAGGAGTACCGGCCGGAAATGCGCTCGACGAGAACATTGTCGTCCACTTCGAGTTCGATGACGCAATCGAGGACGAGCCCTTTGGCGGCAAGCATGTCCTCTACTGCATCGGCCTGCACCAGGGTGCGCGGATAACCGTCGAGGATAAACCCCTTCGCCGCGTCTGGCTGGTCGATGCGCTCGGATACGATGGCATTGACGATCTCGTCGGAAACCAGGTTGCCGGCATCCATGACCGCTTTGGCCTTCAGGCCGACTTCAGTCCCGGCCTTCACCGCTTCTCGCAGCATATCTCCGGTCGAGAGCTGCGGAATCCCTAGTTTTTCTACCAAGCGCTGAGACTGAGTTCCCTTACCTGCCCCCGGTGGTCCGAGAAGTATTAATCTCATCTGTTGCGTTTCCCCCCACGGAGCTTCGACTTCTTGATCAGCCCTTCATACTGATGCGCAAT
>NZ_JBBNAM010000118.1:0-1836 GCF_037994425.1 Phyllobacterium sp. | reverse complement strand
AATCCTGCATGTGCGCGATATTTCTGACCCGGATAGCACCGCCCAGGCCGAAGACGTCCACACGATCATGGAAAGCCTCGGCATCGAACGCGGTGACTCCAAGCGCATAATCGAAGTCTGGAACAAGATCGATCTTCTTGACGATGCCGGGCGAGAGGCGGCGCTGCGCCAGAGTTCGGCCGTTGCCGGGAGCGAACGTCCGATCCCGATCTCAGCCTTCACAGGTGAGGGAGTGGATATGCTGCTTCAGGAGATTGAGAGCAGGATTTCAGGGGCGCTTTCAAAGGTCAAGGTCACGCTTAAGCACGACCAGATGCGTCTGATGGATTGGATCTACCAGCATTCCACCAATGTGAAACGCAAGGACCTTGACGACGGATCGATTACGCTGACGATGGACATGACTATTGGATCGAACCAGATGCTTGAGGAAAAACTCAGCCGAAACAATAGGTAACGGCGCTATTTTGCGGTTTTCGCCTCCTGCCAAAGCGCTTCCATCTCTTCGAGCGTAGCAGCATCGAGCGAATGATCCTGTTCGGCGAGCTTGCGCTCTATATAGTGAAAGCGCTTGCGAAATTTTTCATTGGTCCCGCGCAACGCGCTTTCGGGCTCCAGCTTCAAATGGCGGCCGAGATTGACGATCACAAAGAGCAGGTCGCCATATTCTTCTTCCGTATCCTTGGCGTCGCCACTGGTGATCGCTTGTTTCAACTCGCCGATTTCTTCTTCGATCTTTTCGAGAATGGGCGCCGCTTCCGACCAGTCGAAGCCGACCTTCGCCGCGCGTTGCTGAAGTTTCAGCGCACGCATTAGGGCCGGAAATCCGTGCGGAATATCGTCGAGAAACCCGTCCTTTTCAGCGAGACTGAGATTGAGCGCGGCACGACGCTCGCGCCGTTCCGCCTTTTCCTCGGCCTTGATCCTGTCCCACATTCCCTTGGCCATACCAGCGCCGCGGGCCGCTTCCGCACCAAATACATGTGGATGCCGACGGATCATCTTATGCGTGATGGCCTGGACCACATCGCCGAAATCAAACGCGTTCATTTCCTCGGCCATGCGGGCGTGAAACACGACCTGAAGCAGAAGGTCGCCAAGTTCCTCGCGAAGATCATCGATATCGTCGCGTTCGATTGCGTCGATGACCTCGAAAGCTTCTTCGAGCGTATAAGGTGCAATCGACTTGAAATTCTGCTCTAGGTCCCAAGGGCAGCCAGTCACCGGCGTCCTGAGTGCTGCCATGATGTCGAGTAGACGGCCGATATCGCGCGAGGGCTTCATGGGCATGAGTATAAAGTAGACTGACATGTGCGAACATGTACGAGCGCGTGCAAAGGGCTAGTTTCCACAACATCCGATTGCTGGATCTTCCACAATCGCGCGCGGTTATGCTCGGTTCACGCTGTCTGAAATGTTCTACGTTGCAATCGATCCCGAAGAATCAATGCATCGGCTTTTAATTCGCATGCATCGTCCGAGCGACTCTAAATCATCGGAAGAATACAGCCTGGCGATTGACGCAGCGGCGGTCCTTGACGATCCGGATACTGAATTGGAAAAATGGGACGACGCCTTTCACTCATCCACCCGAGAGCAGCGCAAGCCCGGCGCTAAGGCAACGAACCACTGACGGGGGAGCCACCTCGCGACGGTTGCGTGCAGCCATTTTACCGGAGACCTAGGCCGGCGGCCCCCAAGGTGAACAGTGTTGCAACCAAGTAGAAATGTCGCCGGTTCTGCAAAGTAGAAATGTCATCCCGATAGGTGCCGAAGCGCGTCGCCGGGCAGGGCGGAGACCTCAATATCGCAGCCCGGACCGGCGACATCCAGCCG
>NZ_JBBNAM010000117.1:0-18906 GCF_037994425.1 Phyllobacterium sp. | reverse complement strand
TTGCGAATGAATTTGAATAAAACGAAGTCATGTCGATTTGGCGCCGCATCAGCGATTTCATCACCAGTACTGCGATCGATGCATTTTCGAGCATCATCGAGGCCGTCCGGACCGCGTTTGAGGGCGACCCTGAAACACGCCGGCGCGTAGCCTTCTCCATTGCCAAGATTGCCCTGTCGGCGAAAATGGCGAAGGCGGACGGTGTCGTGACGCAGGCGGAAGTCAACGCGTTTCATGAGATATTCCACGTACCGCCGCAGTATCAGGACCAGGTGTCACGTCTCTATAATCTCGCCAAGCAGGATGTGGCCGGTTATGAGGCCTACGCAACGCAATTGGCCGGGCTGTGCGGTACCGGCAAGCCCAACTGCAAGATGCTCGAGGACATTCTCGACGGACTTTTTCACATCGCCAAGGCAGATGGCGCCCTGCATGACAAGGAACTGGTGTTCCTCGGCACCGTAGCGGATATCTTTCAATTGGACGAAGAGCAGTTCGACCGCATCCTGGCGCGCCATGTCGGACTTGGTCAGACCGATCCGTACCGCGTCCTTGGCCTTTCCCGTGACGTCAGCTTCGAAGAAGCACGCAAGCAATATCGGGCGCTCGTCAGGGAAAACCATCCGGATGTGCTTATCGCCCGCGGGGTGCCGGAAGAATTCATCGCCATCGCCAATCAACGCATCGCAGCGATCAATGCCGCCTGGGATCGGGTTGAAAAAGACCTGAAGGCGTATGAACGGGTTTAAACCAGACCATCTGCGTTCTGACGTCCGTGCCTCGCCCAACTTCGGGCCGCGCAAGGACGGCAAGCGTCCGTCGATCCTCGTTCTCCACTATACGGGAATGGAGACCGGCGAGGCGGCTGAGAACTGGCTCGCCAATCCGCAAAGCGAAGTTTCGGCGCACTATGTTGTCCACGAGGACGGCCGGATCGTGCAGATGGTGCCGGAGAGCGAGCGTGCCTGGCATGCCGGCCAAAGTTTCTGGAAGGGTGAGACCGATATCAACTCCTGTTCCGTCGGTATCGAGATCGTCAATGGTGGTCCGCTCCTCGGCTTTCCGGAATTCGAACCAGCGCAGATCGACGCGGTTATCGACCTGTGCAAGGGCATTATTTCCCGCCATGGCATCAGGCCGGAGTACGTGCTGGCGCATTCGGATATAGCACCCGCGCGCAAGATCGACCCGGGCGAGAAATTTCCTTGGCCGGTGCTTTTCGATGCCGGAGTCGGTCACTGGGTGAGCCCATCTCCGGTTAGGGGCGGCCGTTTTTTCACTCTCGGAGATCAGGGGCAGCCCGTCGAGGCGCTGCAGTCCATGCTAGCGCTGTATGGCTATGGAGTCCCCATCGACGGGGTCTTTGGAAATGCGACACAATTGGGAATTTTGGCGTTTCAGCGCCATTTTCGCCCAGAGAAAGTCGATGGAGTCGCGGATATGTCAACCATCGAAACCCTGCATCGACTACTTTCTTCGCTTCCGGCTCTCTCCGCGTAAGCTTTTGAACCGAAAAATCTTTTCCAGCTCTTTTTGTGCGGTGCAACCTATATATTTCAATGGGTTACATTTTGTTATTTGGCCGATCAATATTCGGCTGCATTGGACCGTCAAATCCTTGGCCAGTGTTCCGGCTCTGCCCTTTTGATTTTTGGCACGGAACGATCCCGGTGGCGCATTCGTGCCGCCCAAGCTTCTAGACGGAAAACGATGAACAAAAAATTTGGTATGATTTTCGCCCTGCTTGGGGCGATGGCCTTCTATGGCTCCAATTCAGCGGTCAGCAGCCCGGCAGAGCCGAACAGTATCGCCGATTACGTAAAGTTAAACCGGGAGAGAGATGCCCAGGCAAAGGCCAAGGCAACCCCGGCAGCCAAGATCACCCAGTCAAAGGAAAAGGGTAAACGCGTCGTCGCCAAGACACCGACGGCCAAAAAGGCGGCTGCAAAGCAGCAGCGTGTCAGCAAGAAGGCAACTTCGCATAAGCGCCCGGTCGTCCAGGCCAAGGCCCGCGTCAAGACCACCGTTGTCAACCAGACCACTGCCAGCGTCGACACGATGACGACAGGAAGTATAGCTACGCTCGGTGCCTCGGCGATCAGTGCGACGAAGTATTCGACAATCATCAATTCCTATGCCGCTTCGTATGGCGTACCGGCTGCGCTTGCCAATGCCGTTGTTCGCGTTGAGAGCAATTATCAGCCGAACATGACCGGTAGCGCCGGCGAAATCGGCCTTATGCAGATCAAGTATGAGACCGCTCGCGGCCTTGGCTACACGGGTACGCGCCAGGCGCTTTACAACCCCGAGGAAAATATACGCTGGGGCATGAAGTATCTGGCTGGCGCCCACAAGCTCGGCAACGGCACGACATGCGGTACGATCCTGCGCTACAATGCCGGCCATGGTGCCACGCGTATGAACCCGGTTTCGGCCAATTACTGCGCCAAGGTTAAGGTCGAAATGGCATCCAACTGAGTTTTTGGTGCGATCTTCACTGAATTCGAAAGGCCGGGACTTTTACCCGGCCTTTTTTGTTTGCGTTTTTCACGCGAAACGCCTTTATACGCATCGCCAGCTGGCCGGGCAGCCGCGCATGTCAAAAGCCGAAAGGCGGCATGTGAGGAAAGTCCGGGCTCCAGGGAAACACGGTGCCGGATAACGTCCGGCGGGGGCGACCCCAGGGAAAGTGCCACAGAAAGGAAACCGCCCCGCCTGTATTTCGGCTGCGATCGCCCACGGCGGTCCGAGCCCAAATATTGGCGGGGTAAGGGTGAAAGGGTGGGGTAAGAGCCCACCGCGCAACTGGTAACAGGGGCGGCATGGCAAACCCCACCGGGAGCAAAACCGAATAGGGACGGCGTGCCGGGCGCAAGCCTGGCGATCAGTTTCCGGGTCAGTCGTCCGGGTGGGTTGCAGGAGGCGGATGGTAACGTCCGTCCAAGATGAATGGCTGCCGCGTCGGGCGAGAGTCCGGCCATACAGAACCCGGCTTACAGGCCAGCTGGCACTTCAAATTCCCTATCACGATCGACCGTAAGTCCGCCACGAAACGAGCGACTTGGCAGCGGCGTAAAAGCCAGAATGCGGCCTTTCCTAACGCTTCATTAAGCTTAATGAGCGATAAATTTCAGAATCGCCGGTCGTGCGCCGAATTGACGGCTCATTCCCTATCTGTGTCCGCTGGTCCCATTGACGCCCATAGTGCCCCATGATACCGATTGATTACATCAGTAGCGTCCAGTCGAAACGGTGTCCCCCGCATTACGATCGCGCATGCCAAGGCTGGCCATTGGCTGACCATGCCGATGCCTTGTCTGGACCAACGGAAATTAAAACCATTGAGGCCCCAATGACCAAATCGGACGGGGCGGAAACGGCGGTGCTGCCTTTTGGACCGGTTCCTAGGACATATAACGAACAGGATCGACGCGAAGGGGCGGGTCTCCGTCCCGGCGCACTTCCGTTCGATTATCCAGAAGGCCGGTCACGCCGAACTCTACGCCCTGCGTTCTCTGCATTTGCCTGCGCTCGATGTGGGCGGGCCGGAACTGCTGAGCCGGTTCGACAAGCGACTGGAGAGCGAGGATCCTTTCGCGGAGACGGCGGACGACATGTCGTTCTACCTGCACGCGGATGGCGGCTTTCTGAAGCTCGATGGGGAGGGGCGGATTACCATCACGGACTTCATCCGGGAGCATGCGGGCATTTCATCGGATGTGACCTTTGCGGGCGCCAACACGCATTTTCAGATGTGGCACCCGGATCGCTTCGAAGCGCATCGAGCAAAGGTTCGGGAACGCCTGGCGGAAAGAGGCCATCTGGAAACCCTGATCGCTCCGATCGGGGGCAAGTGATGGCGAGTTCCGGCAATTCCGCGCCAGGAGCCGGGCACGACGAGCGGCACATTCCTGTTCTTCTCGATGAGGTGATAGCGGCATTGCAGCCGGTGCCCGGTGAGATGATCATCGACGGCACGTTCGGCGCAGGCGGCTATACGCGGCGCATTCTCGAGGCAGGTGCTTCAGTCACGGCGATCGATCGCGACCCTTCCGCTATCGAAGCTGGCCGCGCCATGGAGAAGGAATATGCTGGGCGCCTCACGCTCGTCCAGGGCACCTTTTCCGCGCTGGATCAGGTAGCATTGTTGGGCGGCGCGCCCGATGGTGTCGTCCTCGATATCGGCGTCTCATCCATGCAGCTCGATGAAGCAGAGCGCGGATTCTCCTTCCAGAAAGATGGACCACTCGACATGCGCATGTCGAGTTCAGGACCGAGCGCAGCTGATGTCGTCAACCGTCTGAAGACTGGAGATTTGGCGCGCATCTTCAATTTCCTTGGCGAGGAGCGTCATGCCGGGCGAATTGCCAGGATGATCGAAAAGCGCCGTGCAAGTGAGCCTTTCGCCCGGACGCGCGATCTTGCCAATGCGATCGAGGCGCTGGTCGGCCGAAATCCCAAGGTGCCGATCCATCCGGCAACGCGTGTTTTCCAGGCGCTGCGCATCTTCGTCAACGACGAACTCGGCGAACTGGTGCGCGCCCTCCATGCAGCCGAAAGGGCACTGAAACCCGGCGGGCGCCTGGTCGTCGTCACGTTTCATTCGCTGGAAGACCGCATCGTCAAGCGCTTCTTTGCCGACCGCTCAGGCAGCGGCGGCGGATCGCGGCATCTGCCGCAGGTCGAACAACGGCTTGCGAGCTTTACCCCGATCGGCAAGGGCATCGTTGCGCCGAGCGAGGCGGAAGCCGAGCGCAATCCGCGCGCACGCTCGGCAAAGCTGCGCGGCGGCGTCCGGACGGTCAATCCGCCGCTTGCCGAGGACCATTCGATTTACGGCCTGCCAAACCTGCCCACACTCCAAGAAAAGGCGAGGAACTGATCCGTGCTGCGTACCTTCGACGTCATATTGATTGGCCTGATGATCGCGGCGGCAGCCGTGACCTACAAGATAAAGCACGATGCGGAAAAGCAGATGGCGCAGGTCAGCAAGCTCGAGCGCATGATCGCCGATGAGCACGATACGATCGACCTGCTCAAGGCCGACTGGAGCCTGCTCACCCAGCCAAACCGGCTGCAGAAGCTGGTCGAAACGTTCCAGGGGCAGCTCGACCTGCAGCAAATGGAAGCCCAGCAGATCGTCAACATCGACGAACTGCCGCAGCCGAAACCGGCATCGGACGGTTTTGATGACGTGGCCAACATCATCACCGAAGCCAATGCCGGCAATGTCATCAAGACCGACGCGACGCTGACCGGCAGCGTCAAGAAAAGCAGCGCTGCCGTTCCCGGCGCAAAGCCGAAGGGTCATTGATCATGGCAGCGCTCTGGATCAAACGGAAAAAGAAAGTTCTGGAAGCGCGCGCTGCGCCCGCCTTCGCGCTTGATGCGAAGAAGAAGAAATCCGGCAACCGCGCCCGCAATCGTGTCGTCATGGCGATCGCCGGCTTCATGGGCATCTATGGGATCATCAGCGGCCGCCTGATCTACTACGGCATGCAGGAGGATACGACTGGCTACAACGGACCGACCGGTGCCGTACTTGCCTCGCGTCCCGACATTCTCGACCGCAATGGCGAGGTACTTGCGACCGACATCAAGACGGCATCCCTTTATGCAGAACCGCGCAAGATCATCGATCCCGATGAGGCGATCGAGCTACTCTCCACCGTGCTACCCGACCTGAACTTCGAGCAGACCTACAACCGCCTCAAGAGCAATGCGGGCTTCGCCTGGCTGAAGCGTGGTCTCACACCGCAGCAGAAGAGCCAGATCATGGCGCTCGGTATTCCCGGCATTGGTTTCAGAACGGAGAAATCGCGCTTCTATCCGGGAGGGCCAACCGCTTCGCATATTCTCGGCCTCGTCAATATCGACAATCAGGGCATTGCCGGTATGGAGAAATATATCGACGAACAAGGTCTTTCCGACCTGCGCGATGTCGGTCTTGCAGACAGCCGCTCACTCGAACCGGTAAAGCTGTCGATCGACTTGCGCGTCCAGCACGTAGTGCGCGATGTCGTGGTCAATGCCATGCAGCGCTATCGGGCCATCGCGGCGGGCGCAGTCGTCCTCAACGTCCATACCGGCGAAGTGCTTGCAATGGCCTCTGCCCCGGATTTCGATCCGAACAACCCATTCAACGCGCTCGACAAGGACCGGCTCAACCGCATGTCGGCCGGTACCTTTGAAATGGGCTCCACGATCAAGAGCTTCACCACTGCAATGGCGCTTGATTCCGGCAAGGTCAATATCAACAGTACCTTCGACGCCACACGCCCGATTACGATCGGCCACCAGACCATCCGCGATTTCCATGGCAAGCATCGCATCCTGACCCTTCCTGAAGTATTCATCTACTCCTCGAATATCGGGTCGGCGAAGGAAGCGGATGTCGTGGGCATCGAAGGGCACAGGGCATTCTTACACCGTCTCGGCCTTCTCGACCGCATGCAGACGGAACTGCCTGAAGTGGCGCGTCCGATGGAACCGAAGGTCTGGAAGAAGGTTCACTCCATCACCATCGCTTTCGGACACGGCATGGCGACGACACCGTTGCAAACGGCGGTGGGGGCGGCGGCGCTGATGAACGGCGGCAAGCTCATCGAACCGACGTTCCTGCCACGCACCGAAGAGGAAGCGTCGAAGGTGGCAAAGCAGGTGGTCAGCGAGAAGACGAGCGAAGACATGCGCTATCTCTATCGCCTCAACAGCGAGAAGGGATCGGGCGGCTCGGGCGCGCGCGCAAACGTTCCGGGCTATCGTGTCGGCGGCAAGACCGGTACGGCGGAAAAGGTCGTCAATGGCCGCTATTCCAGCGATGTCCGTTTCAACGCTTTCGTTGCAGCCTTTCCGATCGACAAGCCGGAATATGTCGTTTTGACCATCATTGACGAACCGAAGCCCGAGGAGGGCAAGGTTGCCGCGACCGCCGGCCTGAACGCGGCGCCGATGGTCGCAGATATCATTCGCCGCTCGGCTTCCTTCCTTGGCGTGAAGCCCGATTTCAAGGAAGAGAACATGGCAGCGCCAACGATGGTGTCCTTCGATGATTAGCCACAGCTTCTCGCTCGAATGCCCCAGAAACGACTCAAAACGATGCGTTCTGCGAGCAGAATCGATGATTCTTTGTCCTATGAGATGAAAAGCTTTTGAAAATGGGTTCCACTGCGGCCATGCAACTTAAAGATCTGAACGGCATTCCCGATCTCGCTATCTCCGAACTCGGCGATAAGACGATAACGGGCTTGACGTCGAATTCCCGTAAAGTGGAACGGGGTTTCCTATTTGCGGCCCTCAAGGGCTCCAAGGCCGATGGTGCGGCCTATGCGGCGGACGCGGCGGCCCGCGGTGCCGCGATCATCGTCACAGCCAAGGGCGCCAAACTTGGCAAGATTGCTGTTCCGATCATCTACGTCGATGACCCGCGCCGTACGCTCGCGCAAGCGGCCGCAAGCTTCTACAAGCTTCAGCCAGACGTCATGGTGGCCATAACGGGGACGAGCGGCAAGACCTCGGTTGCATCCTTCACCCGCCAAATCTGGGCGCAGGCAGGATTTGCTTCCGCAAGCATAGGCACTACCGGCGTCGTGTCGCCCAAGCGCGACGACTATGGCTCGCTTACCACGCCCGATCCTGTGGAGTTGCACAAACTGTTGCGCGAACTCGTCGACGAGGGCGTAACCCATGCCGCAATGGAGGCTTCGTCGCATGGCCTCGACCAGCGGAGGCTCGACGGCGTGCGTCTGTCGGCCGGGGCCTTCACCAATCTCGGGCGAGACCACATGGACTACCATGCGACGGTCGAGGAATATCACGCAGCAAAGCTGCGGCTCTTTACCGAATTGCTGCCCAAGGGAGCGCCGGCGGTCATTTTCGCCGATGATGCATTTTCCAAGCCGACGATCGCCGCTGCTACCGACGCTGGCTGCAAGGTGCTGACCGTTGGCCGCAAGGGCGATTTCATCACATTAAAGAGGGTCGAACACGAGCGATTTCGCCAGCACGTCGAAATGCACATCGCCGGCGAAATCTACGAGATCACGCTGCCGCTCGCTGGCGATTTCCAGGTGGCTAACGGCCTTGTCGCGGCGGGCCTCGCCATGGCGACCGGCGTTCCTCCTGCAGCCGCGGTGCGCGGTCTCGAGCGATTGAAGGGAGCTCCGGGTCGGCTTGACCTCGTTGGTGCGACCGAGGAAGGGGCGCCTGCCTACGTCGATTACGCCCACAAGCCGGATGCGCTCGAAAACGTGCTCGCTTCGGTTCGCCCGTTCACGACTGGCCGCGTCATCGTCGTTTTCGGTTGCGGCGGTGATCGCGACAAGGGCAAGCGCCCAATGATGGGCGAAATCGCGACTCGTCTTGCCGATGTCGTGATCGTTACGGACGACAATCCACGTTCCGAGGTACCAGCCACCATTCGCGCCGAAATTCTGGCGGCTGCACCCGGCGCCATCGAAATTCCCGACCGCCGCGAAGCGATCCGTGAAGCCGTCGCCATGATGAAATCGGGCGACACGCTGATCGTTGCGGGCAAGGGCCATGAAGAGGGGCAGACCGTTGGCGATGTCGTCCTGCCCTTCTCGGATCATGCCGAGGTCGGCGAGGCCCTGAAAGACCGTCTCGCGCGGGAGAGCGGTGCATGAGCCTGCTCTGGACCTCCGATGCCATGATAGAGGCGATGAACGGGCGGCCGGTGGGCAAACTGCCCGACGGTATCACCGGCATTTCGATTGATACCCGCACGCTCAAGCAGGGTGAGGCATTCTTTGCCATCAAGGGCGACGCGCTGGACGGACACGATTTTGCCACCGCCGCGGTTGCCGCCGGCGCGGCCCTGCTTGTCGTTGCCGAGGCGAAACTGCCGGCGCTCGGCAAGCTGAAGGCGCCGATGATCGTCGTTGACGATGTGCTCGCGGCGATGACGCGCCTTGGCATTGCCTCGCGCGAGCGCTCCCATGCGCAGATTATCGCGGTGACGGGCTCGGTTGGAAAAACCACGACCAAGGGAGCACTGCGTCACGCGCTGGCCAACACCGGCAGGGTCCACGCTTCGGTAGCTTCGTTCAACAACCATTGGGGCGTTCCGCTGACGCTCGCCCGCATGCCGGCCGATACCGACTATGGCGTGTTCGAGATCGGCATGAATCACGCCGACGAAATTCGTCCGTTGGTCAAGATGGTCCGGCCGCATGTTGCGCTGGTCACCCTCATTGCCCCCGCACATCTCGGGCATTTCAAGAACCTTCAGGAGATCGCCGCCGCCAAGGCCGAGATTTTCGAAGGAGTGGTTCCGGGCGGATACGCATTGCTCAATCGCGACGACAAGCATTTCAAATTGCTTGAAAAAATGGCGGCGGATGCGGGCGTCGAGCACATCAAGACATTTGGTGAGAACGCGCGCGCGGACTATCGCCTCGTCAAGCTGAAACTCCTTGGCGAATGCTCGTGCATGACGGCGCGTCTTGCCGGTGAGGAGGCCGTCGTCAAGGTCGGAGCGCCGGGCCGCCATATTGTGCAGAACGTTCTGGCTGTCCTCGGCGCTGCACATCTGACCGGCGCCGACATGGCAAAAGTGACCCTGGCGCTTGCTTCACTGCGTCCGGAAAGTGGGCGCGGCGCGCGCCACACGCTGGAGATGGCGAAGGGAACATTCACGCTGATCGATGAGAGCTACAATGCCAATCCCGCTTCGATGCGGGCGGCAATCGAACTTCTTGCCGCCGCGACGCCGACTGGCCGTGGACGCCGTATCGCTGTTCTCGGCGACATGCTGGAACTCGGCAAACAAGCCCCCAAACTCCACGCGGAGCTCTCCTCGGTGATCACCGACAATCATATCAACATGGTTTTTCTCGGCGGACCCGAAATGGCGGCCCTGAAGGGGGCCATGCCGGTTGAATTTCATGCCGAATACAGGCAGAGCGTAGAGGAACTGCAACCGCAATTGCTGAAAACGATCAGGGCTGGTGACGTGATCATGATCAAGTCATCCAAGGGGACCGGATTCTCCCAGATCGTCAAAACGCTCTTGCAGAAATACAATTCCGTAGAGCATGCCGGTCCAGCCGAGTAGGCCTGCAGGGATGGGGAAAGGGCTCTAGCCACATGCTTTATTATCTCGCCGGTCTGGCGGAACATATCCAGGTTCTGAACGTGTTCCGCTATATTACGTTTCGGACCGGCGGTGCGCTCATTACCTCGGCGCTCATCGTTTTTCTGTTTGGGCCCCGTATCATTGACTCTCTGCGGATAAGGCAGGGGCGAGGCCAACCCATCCGTGCGGACGGACCGCAAACCCACTTCAAGAAGGCCGGCACGCCGACCATGGGCGGTCTGATGATCATGACCGGCATTTTGCTGTCGTCGTTGCTCTGGGCCAATTGGTCGAACGTTTATGTGTGGATCGTCCTTCTTGTTGCGCTGTTCTTCGGTGCGATCGGGTTTTATGACGACTACCTCAAGGTCAGCAAACAGTCGTTCAAGGGCTTTTCGGCGCGCGGGCGTCTCGGCATCGAGTTCCTGGTTGCCGGTTTGGCCGGCCTCGGCATCATGTGGGCGGGCCAGGAACCCTTTTCGTCCTCACTGACCTTTCCATTCGCCAAGCAGTTCATCCTCAATCTCGGCATTTTCTTCATTCCGTTCGCCGCCTTCGTCATGGTCGGGGCCGGCAATGCCGTGAACTTTACCGATGGTCTCGACGGCCTTGCCACCGTCCCGGTGATGATAGCCGCGGCTTCCTTTGGCGTTATCGCCTACCTTTCCGGTAATGCGATATTCGCCGACTACCTTCAAATTCACTTCGTACCGGGCACGGGCGAACTTGCCGTCGTCCTCGGCTCGGTGATCGGCGCCGGGCTCGGCTTCCTCTGGTTCAACGCCCCGCCTGCCGCAATTTTCATGGGCGATACCGGATCGCTGGCGCTAGGCGGCCTTATCGGTGCAGTCGCCGTCGCGACCAAGCACGAGATCGTCCTCGCCATCATTGGCGGCGTCTTCGTCATGGAGGCGATGTCCGTCATCATCCAAGTGGCATCCTTCAAGATGACCGGCAAGCGCGTGTTCCTGATGGCGCCAATCCATCATCATTTCGAAAAGAAGGGCTGGACCGAGAGCCAGGTGGTGATCCGCTTCTGGATCATTGCCGTCATCCTCGCGCTCATCGGCCTTTCGACGCTCAAGCTCAGATAGGTCACGCATGATTCCCACCCATTCCATGAAGGACAAGACCATCGCTCTCTTCGGGCTCGGTGGTTCGGGCATCGCCACGGCACAGGCGATCGCCGCGGGCGGGGCAAGGGTCATCGCCTGGGACGACAACCCGGAAAGCGTCAAGCGGGCCCAGGACGCCGGGATCGAAACCGGGGACCTGAGACATGCCGACTGGAAGCAGTTTGCATCCTTCGTTCTGTCGCCGGGCGTACCCCTGACCCATCCGCGTCCGCATTGGACCGTCGATCTGGCAAGAGCGACAGGCGTTGAGATCATCGGCGACGTCGAGCTTTTCGTGCGCGAGCGCAACCGCGCAGGCAAGGACAGCCCGTTCATCGCCATTACCGGGACCAACGGAAAGTCGACGACGACGGCGCTCATCGCCCACATTATCAGGGCGTCAGGTCGCGACGTGCAGCTTGGCGGGAATATCGGCACGGCGGTCATGACACTGGAGCCGCCTGCGGACGGTCGCTTCTATGTAGTCGAATGCTCGTCCTACCAGATCGATCTTGCTCCATCCCTCAACCCGACGGCAGGTATTCTCCTCAATCTCACGCCGGATCACCTCGACCGGCACGGCACGATGCAGCATTATGCCGAGATCAAGGAACGGTTGGTCGCAGGAAGCGACGCTGCGATTATCGGTATCGATGACAGCTATTGCGCGGCGATTGCCGACAGGCTGGAAAGAACCGGCAAGCAAGTCGTTCGCATCTCGAAGCGGATGACGGTCGTGAATGGTTATTTCGCCCGGGGTTCAGACCTCTTTCGCGCCAAGAACGGCGATGCGTCGATCGTCGCATCGCTGGCGGGCATTGGTTCGCTCCGCGGCGAGCATAATGCGCAGAATGCGCTCGCCGCACTTGCCGCCTGTCGAACAGTTGGTCTGTCGATGGAAGAGATCAATGCCGGTCTTCGGACCTTTCCGGGGCTCGCCCACCGCATGGAGCAGGTCGCCAAGCTTGGCAGAACCTTGTTCGTCAATGATTCCAAGGCGACGAATGCCGATGCTGCCGCGCCAGCTCTCTCGTCGTTTCCGCGTATCTACTGGATCGCCGGCGGCCTTCCCAAAGAGGGCGGGATTACCTCGCTTGCGGGCTTCTTTCCGCGCATCGCCAAGGCGTATCTTATCGGCGAAGCCGCCCCGCAATTTGCCGCGACGCTGGGTGATGCTGCACCTTTCGAGATATCCGGCACGATCGGCGCTGCCGTCGAGCACGCCGCGCGCGATGCAGCCAGCGACAATTCCGGCGAACCCGTCGTGCTGCTGTCGCCTGCCTGCGCCAGCTTCGACCAATTTCAGAACTTCGAAAAGCGCGGCGAGGCGTTTCGCTCCGCCGTGCTCGCGCTTACGGGCGCATCACCAATTGGAGGCATAGATGGTAAGTCGCATTGACCGTGGTCCCGTCGCCGACTGGTGGTGGACGATCGATCGTTTTCTTCTGGCAGCCTGCCTTGCGCTTATGGGGCTCGGCATCCTGCTTTCCTTTGCCGCAAGCCCTGCCGTCGCCGAACGCATCGGCCTTGAGAGCTTCTACTTCGTCAAGCACCAGTCGATGTTCATGGTGCCTGCGGTTGTCGTCATGTTCGCGGTATCGTTCATGGCGCCCCGAACCATCCGTCGCTTTGCGATCATCCTGCTCGGCGTTTCCCTCGTCGCGATGGTGGGCGCGCTGTTTTTCGGCATTGAGGTCAAGGGCGCAAGGCGCTGGGTTTCGCTAGCCGGCGTCTCGGTCCAGCCATCGGAGTTCATGAAACCGGCCTTCGTGATCGTCTGCGCCTGGCTGTTTGCCGAGAACGAACGCCACAAGGATATTCCCGGGAATCTCTTCTCGATGATGCTGTTCGGGGTCGTCGCCGCGCTCCTGGTGGCGCAGCCTGATCTTGGACAGACTATCCTGACTGCAGGCACATGGGGCGCCATGTTCTTTATGGCGGGAGTTCCATGGCTGTGGATCATTAGCCTCGGCGTGCTCGGCATGGTCGGCTTCTTTGGCGCCTATACGGTCTTCCCGCACGTCGCCGGACGTATCGACCGGTTTCTGACCGGCGAGGGTGATACGTTTCAGGTCGATGCGGGCCGCGAGGCGATCATTCGCGGCGGCTGGTTCGGGCAGGGGCCGGGCGAGGGCACGATCAAACGCATTATTCCCGACAGCCACACAGACTTCATATTCTCGGTAATGGCGGAGGAATACGGCATTGCCCTTTGCCTTCTGATCGTCCTGATCTTTGCATTCATCGTCATTCGCGGCCTGTCGATCGCCCTCAAGGAGCGGGATGATTTTACCCGGCTTGCGGTCTCGGGGTTGGTGATCCTGTTCGGCTTCCAGTCGATCATCAACATCTCGGTGAACCTGCATCTCATGCCTGCAAAAGGCATGACCCTGCCGTTCATTTCCTATGGCGGGTCGTCGCTTATTTCCGTGGCCATATCCACCGGGCTCTTGCTTGCCCTGACACGGCGCAGGCCGGAGGCGCGGCGCTCGGCGACCCTCGGAAATCCGAAGCTGCCCGCTATGGCCGGCGCACTCTGAGGCGCCGATGTCGAAGGGGGTTATCTTTCTCGCCGCCGGTGGAACCGGCGGCCATCTGTTTCCGGCACAGGCCCTTGCGCACGAACTGATCGCACGCGACTGGGAAGTGCATCTTGCCACGGATGACCGGGCGGAGCGCTTCACCGGCGCGTTCCCGGCAAAGGCGATCCATGTCGTTCGCTCCGCCACCATCGGCGGACGCAATCCGTTCGCTATCGCGAAAACGTTCTGGACGCTTTGGCAGGGCAATCTCGATTCACGCAAACTCTTTCGATCGATGAAGCCGAAACTGGTTGCTGGGTTTGGCGGTTATCCGACCCTGCCACCGCTCTATGCGGCAACATCCTTGAAGATACCAACGATCATCCATGAGCAGAATGCCGTCATGGGTCGGGCAAACAAGGCCCTCGCGGCGCGGGTTAGCGCCATTGCTGGCGGCTTTCTGCCGGATAGTGGCGGTCCGTTCGCGCAAAAGACAGTTCTTACCGGCAATCCCGTCCGTCCCGAAGTTTTGGACGAGGTAGGCCGGCCCTATAAAGCGGCCAAAGCCTTTGAACCTTTTCACTTTCTGGTCTTCGGCGGCAGCCAGGGCGCGCAGTATTTTTCGACGGCTGTCCCGGCGGCGATCAAACTGCTCCCACGCGAAAGCCAGGCCCGGCTGGTGATCACACAGCAGGCCCGGCCAGAGGACGAAGTCAAGGTTCGGGCGGCCTATGATGAACTCGGTATCAGAGCCGAGGTCGCGCCATTCTTCAAGGATATGCCGCACCGCATCGCCGGGGCGCATTTCGTCCTTTCCCGCTCCGGTGCATCGACTGTTTCCGAGATCGCTGCCATCGGGCGTCCTGCGGTGCTGGTGCCCTTTCCGCATGCGCTCGATCACGACCAGGCCGCCAATGCCGCCGCGCTGGCTGCTGCTGGTGGCGCCGAAGTCATCAAGCAGTCGGAACTCTCGCCGGAACGCATCGCCTCGATCCTGGCGGATGCAATGAACGAGCCCGAGCGACTGGCAATGACGGCGGAGAAAGCGCGGAGCACTGGCAAGCCTGAGGCTACGAGGTTGCTTGCGGACCTCGCAGAGGCTATTGCAACCGGCCAAAGCGTCGAAAAATTCAAAGAAGGAGTGCGTCCATGAAGATGCCGCTCAACATAGGCCTCGTTCATTTCATCGGTATCGGCGGTATCGGCATGAGCGGCATTGCCGAGGTTCTGCATAATCTCGGTTACAAGGTTCAAGGGTCAGACCAGGCGGACAGCGCCAATGTACAGCGTCTGCGCGAGAAGGGCATCGAAGTGTTCGTCGGCCATGCGGCCGACAATCTTGGCGATGCCGAGGTCGTAGTAGTCTCGACGGCAATCAGGAAATCCAATCCCGAACTCGTCGCGGCGCGCGAAAAGCTGCTGCCCGTGGTTCGCCGTGCCGAAATGCTTGCCGAGTTGATGCGCTTCCGCCAGGCGGTTGCCATTGGCGGCACCCATGGCAAGACCACGACCACGTCAATGGTCGCGACGCTGCTCGACGCCGGCAATCTTGACCCGACCGTTATCAATGGCGGCATCATCAACGCCTACGGCACCAATGCGCGCATGGGCGAGGGCGACTGGATGGTTGTCGAGGCGGACGAAAGCGACGGAACGTTTCTCAAGCTCCCCGCCGATATCGCGGTCGTCACCAACATCGATCCGGAGCACCTCGATCATTACGGCACTTTCGACCGCGTGCGCGAAGCGTTCCGCCAGTTCGTCGAGAATGTGCCGTTCTACGGGTTCGGTGTCATGTGCCTTGACCATCCCGAAGTGCAATCACTGGTTTCGCGCATCGAAGATCGCCGTGTCATCACCTACGGCGAGAATCCGCAGGCCGATGTTCGCTTTGTCAATCTCGCGGTCAATGGCGCAAGTTCGACCTTCGACGTGCAGATCGCCAAGCGCAAGACCGGCGATACCATGGTGATCGAAGGACTTCATCTGCCGATGCCGGGGCGTCACAATGTTTCCAACGCCACGGCGGCGATAGCCGTCGCGAACGAACTCGGCATTTCGGCCGAGGATATCAAGAAGGGTCTCGCGTCGTTCGGCGGTGTCAAGCGTCGGTTTACCCATACGGGCACCTGGCAAGGCGTCGAGATATTCGATGACTACGGCCATCACCCCGTCGAGATCAGGGCAGTGCTCCGGGCAGCGCGCGATTCCGCCAAGGGTCGGGTCATTGCCGTCGTGCAGCCGCATCGCTTCACCCGCCTCGCGAGCCTTTTCGACGAATTTGCCGCCTGCTTCAACGATGCCGACACAGTCATCGTCGCGCCGGTCTATACGGCAGGCGAAGAGCCGATCGAGGGCGTGACGTCGGAAGCGCTGGTTTCTCGCATCCGCACGGCGGCGCACCGCGATGCGCGCTATATCACCGGTCCGCAAGAAATCGCTCCGCTCATCGCCCAGATCGCCAGACCCGACGATTTTGTCATTTTTCTTGGCGCGGGCAATATCACGCAATGGGCCTATGCCTTGCCAAAGGAACTTGCGGCGCTCTAGATTTGGCGGTTGCGCCGGCAATGGGGTGCCCGGCGCAGGAACCGTTGGAAGGATAATATGTACTCACTGGTTGATGGCGAGGCCCTGCTGAAAAAGCTGGGGGATCGATTCTCGAAGCTGCGCGGCCGCCTAACGCCCAATATGGGCATGGAAAAAGTCACCTGGTTTCGTGCCGGCGGAGCCGCCGAAATCATGTTTCAGCCAGCCGATGAGGAAGACCTCTCGGAGTTTCTGAAAGCTGTCCCAGCGGAATATCCAATCCTCACCGTGGGTATCGGTTCCAACCTTCTGGTGCGCGACGGCGGTATTCCTGGATTCGTCGTTCGCCTTTCGGCAAAAGGGTTTGGCGAGGTCGAGCGGGTAAGCAATGTGCAATTGCGGGCGGGCACTGCTACGCCTGACAAGCGCGTTGCCGGAGCAGCGCTCGAAGCCGGCATCGCTGGATTTCATTTCTATCACGGCATTCCCGGCGGCATTGGCGGCGCATTGCGGATGAATGCCGGCGCCAACGGCGTTGAAACGCGCGAACGCGTCGTAGAAGTTCGGGCGCTCGACCGCAAGGGTGAGCTCCACGTACTATCCAACGCCGAAATGGGCTATGCCTATCGCCATTCCTGCGCAGCAAGCGATCTTATCTTCACCTCGGCGCTGTTCGAAGGCACGCCCGGCGACAGGAACGATATCCAGGCGGCGATGGATGCCGTGCAACAGCACCGTGAGACCGTTCAGCCCATCCGTGAAAAAACCGGCGGCTCGACCTTCAAGAATCCGGAGGGCTCTTCTGCCTGGAAGGAAATCGACAAGGCTGGCGGGCGTGGATTGATGATCGGCGGCGCGCAAATGTCGCCCATGCACTGCAACTTCATGATTAACACCGGTACGGCGACCGGGCACGATCTCGAGACGCTCGGCGAGACGATCCGCGCCAATGTGGTGAAGAATTCCGGCATCCGCCTGCACTGGGAAATCAAGCGCCTTGGCTGCTTCCGCCCGGGTCAGGACGTGCAGGAATTCATGGGGCAGTTGCTGTAAAGCCTTCCGAAATTGTACGACAGCTGAGCATATTCGCGCTCGTTATCGAAAAATGCTGTGGGTGCCCACGTGCTCTTTTTCCGGCTCGGTGGTGATGGTTCTGTCGAAATCGTCCGCTTCTTGCACCAGCGGATGGATGTTGCGGCTCATCTCGATAGACCCGAATAAGTGCGCAATTTTGTTGGAACAGAGCGATCTGCAAATGAACCTGAGAAGCACATTTTTTTACACCGAAATTCATTGTTGAATCATTGAGGGCTTGTCAGCGAATCAACTCTCTGATTCTTTAGGGACAAGCGTTAACTGATTTGAGTCGGCTGCTTTTTTTGCCAGCCTTGGGTGTCTGCGGTCCCGGCCGCCGGATGTGCCCAGACTCATGTCTTTTTTCGGCGTTGATGGGGAATGCTGAGGGGATGCCGTGATGGCGAAAAAGCATGTTGCAGTGCTGATGGGGGGCTTTTCATCGGAGCGTCCGGTGAGTCTTTCCTCAGGTAATTCCTGCGCCGATGCTTTGGAAGCTGAAGGCTACACCGTCACCCGCGTCGACGTGAACCGGGATGTCGCGAGTGTCTTGCGCGACTTGCGGCCAGACGTGGCCTTCAATGCGTTGCATGGACCCTTCGGCGAGGACGGCACGATCCAGGGCATCCTCGAGTTTCTAGAAATTCCCTATACCCATTCCGGCGTCCTTGCCTCGGCGCTTGCCATGGACAAGCAGCAGGCGAAGATCGTGGCCAAGGCGGCCGGCGTACCCGTTGCTGAGGCGAAGGTGATGAACCGGTTCGACTTCACCTCGGCGCATCCGATGAAGCCGCCATATGTGGTGAAGCCTGTTAACGAAGGATCGAGCTTTGGCGTCGTCATCGTCAAGGAAGATCAGTCGCATCCGCCGCAGGTCATAACGTCATCGGATTGGAAATACGGCGATACGGTCATGGTCGAACGCTACATTCATGGCCGCGAACTTACCTGCGCCGTGATGGGTGATGTCGCCATTGGTGTGTGCGAAATTATCCCAGTGGGGCATCAGTTCTACGATTATGATTCAAAATACGTTGCCGGCGGATCAAATCATGTGGTGCCCGCTAAAATTTCACTAAAAATTTACCAAAAAGTACAAACACTGGCACTCAAGGCGCATCAGGCAATTGGATGTAAAGGAATTAGCCGGTCGGACTTCCGTTACGACGATCGTTTTTCCGAAAATGGCGAGCTTATCTGGCTGGAGGTAAATACTCAGCCAGGCATGACTCCAACATCCCTAGTACCTGATATCGCCAAAGCTGCGGGGCATACCTTCGGTGAATTGTTGAGTTGGATGGTGGAGGACGCATCGTGTTTGCGTTGAAGGCTAAAAATGCGCATCCGCGCGCTGCTGTTCAGGTCGCTTCGGGCCGCTCGGCAGCTTTTGGCCGTTTTCGCATCGTCCTACCGAAGTTACTACGCAAGCCGGTCCGCGTCTTCTCTCGCCTGGTCGAGGGTGAGCTTACGATCCCTAATCACGTCGGAACCCTCGGTGCTGTTGCCTTCTTCGCATTGACCGGCGCTTACGGTGCCATCCTCGGCGGTCATGCACCGGAAGTGGTCAAGG
>NZ_JBBNAM010000116.1:0-5969 GCF_037994425.1 Phyllobacterium sp. | reverse complement strand
CGTTGAAGTAGGCCGGAACCGTGATGACGGCTTTCTCGACCTTTTCGCCGAGATAGGCTTCGGCGGTTTCTTTCATCTTCTGCAGAATCATCGCTGAAATCTGCGACGGGGAGTATTTCTTGCCGTGGACTTCTACCCAGGCATCACCATTGTCGCCTTTGACAATATGGTACGGAACAAGCTTCTTGTCCTTCTCGACTGTCGGATCATCAAAGCGACGACCGATAAGACGCTTGACTGCGAAAACAGTTCCTTCCGGATTGGTCACAGCCTGACGCTTGGCCGGCTGGCCGGCGAGGCGCTCATCGCTATCCGTGAAAGCGATGATCGAAGGCGTCGTACGAGCACCTTCCGCATTCTCAATGACCTTCGCGTTCTTGCCATCCATGACAGCGACGCAGGAATTGGTCGTTCCCAAATCAATACCGATAACTTTTGCCATTACTTCATCTCCATTCAGCAGGCTGCTGGGACCTCTGCCGAGCATTCCATTCAGCAGCCCCTAGGGGGTTTCAACAATAGGGGACCACCGAGGCGAGCGGTTCTTACATTGTTGGGGGCTATATAAGAAGGGTGAATTTGCCATGCAAGTCAGAAGCTACAGCATTTGTCGGGGGAAATGTTGCAAAAGTGTCGTAAAAACCGGGTCTATTGCCCAAATCCGGCACTGACCCCATATTTCGCCGATGACCGACAGCACATTTCATCCCAATATTCCCAGGCACCGTCGTAGCCGACTCATCAATACGCTGCACACGTGGCTCCTTCTGGCGGGGAGCCTGGCGCTTTTGATTGCCTGTGGTTGGACCCTGGCTGGCCCGGCGGGGATCGCCTATGCGCTCGTTTTCGGTGGCATCAGCCTCTTTGCGATACGGCGGATCAGCCCGCAGATGATTCTGGCGATGTACAAGGCGCGGCCAGTGACACGCGCGGAATTTCCGCAAGGGTTGGCAATCGTCGAGGAGCTTGCCAGGCGAGCCGATCTTCCGGCGGCGCCGAAGCTGCACGTGATCCCCTCGCGGATGATGAACGCCTTTGCCGTCGGCAGCAGGGAAACAGCTGTCGTCGCCGTTACCGATCAGTTGGTCCGGGCGCTGACCGCGCGCGAACTCACCGGCGTGCTCGCACACGAAATCAGCCATATTCGCAATGAAGACCTGAAGGTAATGGCGCTTGCCGACACGGTCTCGCGCTTTACCTCGCTGATGTCGACGATCGGTATCGTCTCGCTGCTCTTCAATGTCACCTGGCTTGCAAGCGGATCGACGCCGCAGATACCCTGGCTTGGCGTCCTGGTTCTGCTGGTGGCCCCGACGGTGGGCGGCCTTCTGCAGATGGCGCTTTCGCGCACACGCGAGTTCAACGCCGATCTCGGCGCAGCCATGTTGACCGGCGATCCTGAGGGCCTCGCTCAGGCGCTGACAAAACTCGAAAAGGCGCAAGGCAAGGTCTGGGAAAGCCTGATTCTGCCTGGCGGTCGCATACCTGACCCTTCCATCCTGCGCACGCACCCGCTCACCGAAGCGCGGGTGGCGCGGCTGAAGGCCTTGAAGGAAGCTTGCGCCATCGTGGCGAGCGGCGACAAAATGCCCGACGATATTCTCGTCAAACTCGAGCTCGAACCGCAGGAACATATCCGCACGCGCCCGAGGTCGGTCCCTCAGATCGGCCAGCAATATGGCCGCTGGAACTCAAACAATCTGGAGATTCTGTCGCTCATCAACACGCAGGCTACTCATCCGGTCGTCGCCGAACCCGATGCCGAGTGCGAGGCCTGCGCTGCGAGCCTTTATACTCCCGACGGCAACCCGCGGGTACACGTTACCCGCGGCGGGGTTTATTGGTAGATCAGCGTCTCAAACAGTTTCCCACATGCCGCTTTTATCGGCGCGGTAAATCGCATCGATGAGCTTCTGGTTGCGCACCGAATCCTCCAGCGTGAAGATAGGCGCGTTTTCGCCCTTGGCGGCACGGGCAAAGGCTTCCACCTCGAGGCGGTAGTGGTTCACATCGCTGAAGTTGAATTCCGTGGCGCTGCTATGGTTGGCATTGTTGAGCGTGATCTTGGCATGATCGTACTTGCCGGTGTTGAAGGGTGCCAGCACCTCGATAAACCCTTTATCGCCATGGAATACGATCGATTGGCGCGCCGCCAGCTGAGTCGCGACGTAGAATGTGAGTTCAAACCCATCAAAATCGGCCCGCACGCTGGCATAGCGGTCGGTGCCGAATTCGGGGTCGCGCTCGACGGTGGCAGCGACGCGCAAGGGCTCCTTGCCGGTGACAAAGCGGGTTGCCACGGTCGGGTAGACGCCAATATCGGGCAAGGCGCCGCCGCCGAGCGACACCTGGTTGCGCATATTGCCTGCGTCCTTGTTGAAATAGGTGAAAGCGGCCTGCACCTGGCGCAGGGTACCGATGGCGCCATCGGCGATGAGTTCGCGTACCTTCAGCCATTGCGGGTGATAGGTAACCATGAATGCTTCCGAGATCAGTACGCCATGCGCGTCGCGCGCCCGCTGCAGGGCGGAGATTTCACCCGCATTCAGCGAAATCGGTTTCTCGCACAGGACATGCTTTCCGGCTTCGGCTGCTTTCAGAGACCATTCAATGTGCTGCGATGTCGGCAGTGGAATGTAGACGCCGTCGATTTCCTTTGAAGCGAGCATCGCCTCGTAGGAGCCGAAGGCATGCGGGGCGCCAAAACGATCGGCGACCGCGCGCGCCTTGGTGAGATCACGGCTGGCAATGCCTGCAAGAACCCCGTTCTCCGCATCGCAAATCGCAGGAATGACGGCTGTCACTCCGATCTTGGCAGTCGATAGAACACCCCAACGGAACATGACGCTTCTCCTTCTCTTCAGTGCAACTGAGCAAGAAAGGCTCTAGGTTGTAAATCGGAAGAAATCAATGAAGGCGCGCAATGCCGGGCGCATTTGCCGGCGGCTCGGATAGTAAAGGTAGACACCAGGAAACGGGGCGCACCAATCTTCGAGCACGCACTGCAGCCTGCCGTCGGCAATCGCTCCCGTCGCCATATACTGGAGGAGAAACGCAAGACCAGCGCCGCCAAGCGCCGCCTCGATCACCAGCCGGTCGTCACCAAGGATCAGCGGACCACTCACGTCAATGACGATCTCCTCGCCATCCTTCTCGAACTCCCATCGATACACCTGGCCACTGGAAAAGCGACGGCGAATACACCGATGCGCAGCAAGATCGCGCGGATGGAGCGGCGCCGGGTGCTGATTGAGATAGGCAGGGGCGCCGACGATGTTGGCATGGATGGGTCCGCTCAGCGGCACGGCGATCATGTCAGGCTCCAGACTTTCGCCAAGCCGCATACCGGCGTCGACTCCCGCCGCAACGATGTCGTTGAACGGTTCTTCCACCCTGATTTCGAGCGTCACCCCGGGATAGGCCGCGCTGAAGGCCGCAAGGCCTGGGGCGAGCAGCCAATGCGCTGCAAAGGGCGGGACGCTCAAACGCAGGTTGCCGGCAACGCGATTGTTCGCTTCCTTGACCGCATCAAGCGCAAGATCGATCTCGCCGAGCGCCGGACGGAGGCGCTTCAGCAAAAGGGCACCCTCTTCCGTGACTGCGACGCTGCGTGTGGTACGGGCTAGCAACCGCACACCCAATGCCTGTTCGAGGCTGGAAATAGCGTGGCTAACCGCGGACGGCGCTATTCCCAATTCCTTGGCCGCGCCACGAAAGCCGCCACTTGCGGCCACGGCGGCGAAAATGGCCAGTTGTGGGAGGCGCGATCGTTCCATTGATCTACCATATCGAACAAGCTGTGAAATCGACAGGGAATTATCGAACACTGCGCCGTTGCCTATGTTCGTTTCACCACACGAGCCAAGGAGATCAGTGATGGAAAAGCGTAAACTCGGAAAAGAACTCGACGTCTCGGCTGTCGGCCTCGGCTGCATGGGCATGAGCTTCGCCTATGGCGGGCAGGAAGAAGCCGATGCCATCCGCACGTTGCACCATGCGGTGGATATCGGCGTCACCTTTTTCGATACGGCCGAGGTATACGGTCCATTCGACAACGAGATACTTGTCGGCAAGGCAATGAAGGGCCGGAGGGACAAGGTGGTCATCGCCACCAAATTTGGCTTCAAAATTGCCGACGAAGGCGTAGGGGTTTCCCGTATGATCGGCGTCGACAGCCGGCCGGAACACCTGAAGACCGTCGCGGAAGCATCGCTCGGACGCCTTGGCATCGAGCAGATCGACCTTTTTTACCAGCACCGCGTCGATCCGAACGTACCGATCGAGGAGACTGTCGGCGCCATGGCCGACCTGGTCAAGCGGGGTAAGGTCAAGGCTCTTGGCCTGTCCGAAGCGAGCGCTGCCACGATTCGCCGAGCGCACAAGGTCCATCCCATTGCCGCCGTACAGAGCGAATATTCCTTGTGGAGCCGCGAGCCCGAAGAGGAGGTTTTCGCCGCCTGCAAGGAACTTGGGATCGGCTTTGTCCCCTATAGTCCGCTCGGTCGCGGCCTCCTGACTGGAACGATCAGCAAGCCGGACGAGCTCGGCACCGACGATTGGCGCAGGACGCTACCGCGCTTTCAGGCGGAGAACATGGACGCCAATGCAACACTCGTCGCCACGTTGAAAGGTCTCGCGGCCGACAAAGGTATAACACCGGCGCAACTGGCGCTCGCGTGGGTACTGCATCAAGGCGAGTTCATCGTACCGATCCCCGGCGCGCGCAAAATCAAGCACCTTGAGGAAAATGCTGCAGCGGCCGACATAAGATTGTCACCAGCGGATCTTGCGAAGATCGGCGATGCCCTTTCGCCGAACCGCGTTGCCGGCAAGCGCTATACCGACACCGCGCTTTCCCTCGTCAATGGTTGATCGCTTATGAGAGGCTGAATATGCGGGGCGCGTCTGCTTAGCGCCCTGCACTGGTTGCCTGCTCCTCCAGACTTGACAGACAGCCTTCCCGTGGGGCCTATACCTGACCGCCGCCGGCCACTTTAAAAAATGCGTCGGCGGTTGTATATCGCGCAGGATCGATTTGTCTCAACAAGCCGCGCCATCAGCCAATCTGTCGTGGCGCTCAACTGGAACATCATGGAAAAAGCAACGAAAAAGTCGCTTCGGCGCTGGGGTATCGGATTGGTTGTGCTGGCGATCATCGCCTGGTTCGTACCTTATCTGGTGATCTTCTATCTGATCTGCGGCATCTATGATCTGTCGCGCAACAAGAACCTCACCCTGCAGGTGGTTGAGCAGTATTTCTTTGGCAACGGCATCTTCACCTGGGTTCTTTCGCCGCTCAATATCATCCTCGATATTCTCTCCCTGCCTTACGTCAACAAGGGCGTCTATCGTTTGCACGACCTGCCATCCGACTATCAGGCAGAAGTGAAGCGCCTGATCACGGCCACGCAGAAAGAGAACATCGTCGGCCAGTTGCAGCAGCGCGCCGAGCAGCAATCGCGTAGTATGTTCTTTTTCAAATGGTACGGTAAGGACCAGCCCAGCTTTGCCAACGTGCCCTCGTTCTACGAGAAGTACAATTTCGTGAAAACGATCGGGGTCTCGGTCTTCAACAAGAAGAATTCCACGTCGAAGCACTTCGGGCCGATGCGCGCGACGATCCGGGTTCTCTACAACATCAACGATATGAATGACCGCTCGGCCTATATCTGGTGTGGCGACACCACAAGTTACTGGAAGGACGACAAGCTGTTCATCTTCGACGATACATTGATGCACCAGTCGGTGAACCAGACCGACCAGACCCGCTATTGTCTGTTCGTCGATATCCTGCGCCCGTCCTATGTGCCAGGTTTCTTCGCTGCCGTCGTCGCCTTCATGGGTGTGATCCTGAAGGGCAGCAATTCAATCTTCTACAAGAATTGGAAGGTTATTCAGAAGTAGGACTTTGGTGCCTCCCGCAGGGATCCTCGGATCAAGCACGAGGAACCCTGCGGACAGATGGATGC
>NZ_JBBNAM010000115.1:0-3357 GCF_037994425.1 Phyllobacterium sp. | reverse complement strand
CGGAAACAACGAACCTCCGGTACCGCCAACGAGTTCTCCCGGCGGCGCGCAAATCCGTGTGATGCCGTCGATCATCATAAAAGAGCCTGTGCGATCAGGGCAATCGGTGATCTTTCCGGAGGGCGAGGTAACGATCATCGGGTCAGTCGCCTCGGGCGCTGAAATAGTCGCAGGTGGCTCAATCCACGTCTATGGCACGCTACGAGGCCGGGCCATGGCGGGATCAGCCGGAAACGCATCGGCACGCATTTTTTGCCGCAAACTTGAAGCGGAACTGTTGGCCATTGATGGCCTCTACAAGACTGCGGAAGATATGGAGCCTCGATTTCGGGGGAAAGCCGTACAGCTGTGGCTTGAGGGAGACGCCATATTGGCAGAAACATTTGGTTAGGTCAGTGCTTCGGGGAAGATAGGAAAAGAGTATGGCAAAAGTGATAGTAGTTACCTCGGGCAAAGGAGGTGTTGGCAAAACAACGTCAACCGCCGCACTTGGCGCTGCGCTTGCCCAGCGCAATGAGAAGACAGTTGTTATCGATTTCGATGTGGGATTACGAAATCTCGATCTCGTTATGGGCGCTGAACGTCGTGTCGTCTTTGATCTGGTCAACGTCATCCAGGGTGACGCCAAATTGCCTCAGGCTCTCATCCGCGATAAACGGCTCGATACGCTTTTCTTGTTGCCCGCATCCCAGACCCGCGACAAAGACAATCTCACAGCTGAGGGTGTCGAAAAGGTCATCGACGATTTGAAGAAATCGTTCGATTGGATCATCTGCGACAGCCCGGCAGGAATTGAACGTGGGGCGACATTAGCGATGCGGCATGCAGACGTGGCAGTCGTCGTAACGAATCCGGAAGTCTCGTCGGTTCGCGATTCAGATCGAATTATTGGCCTTCTTGACTCCAAAACTCTTAAAGCTGAACGGGGAGAAAGAATTGAGAAACACCTCCTCTTGACGCGCTACGATGCGAGTCGGGCTGAACGAGGCGACATGCTGAAGGTCGACGATGTCCTCGAAATTCTATCCATTCCGTTGCTCGGTATTATTCCGGAGAGTCAAGACGTTCTGCGGGCGTCCAACATTGGTTCTCCTGTAACCCTGGCTGATAAGGACAGTGCCCCGGCCCTGGCATATCTGGATGCCGCACGGCGCCTCGCGGGCGAAAATGTCCCGGTCACGATCCCGAGCGAAAAGCGCAGTTTGATAGGCAAGATCTTCCGGCGGAGGGCAGCATGAGCATTTTCCGTTTTTTCAATAAGCAGGCTTCGGCACCAAGGGCACGCGAGCGTCTGCAAATTCTGCTTGCCCATGAGCGCGCGTCACAAGGACATTCGGACCTGGTCCTTCAGTTGCGAGAAGAAATTCTGGCAGTCGTGGCCAAGCACATAAAAATCGACAGAGAAAAAGTTCGGGTGAAAATGGGCAGCGATGATCAAGTCTCGACGCTGGAAGTCGACATTGAAATTCCCTTGGGCGCTGGTATCCGGGCTGCCTGAGAGAAACAGGTCAGGGGCACAAGCCGAGTATTGAAACGAAGGAGAACAGTATGACCCGGGTTGCACTTCTCGAGCGGCTGAAAGAACTTCAAAGAATGCCAAAGTTTCAAAAGCGCGACATTTCCACAGTCAGTGCGTTCCTGCCAATCGATGCATTGGCCAAGCACGTGGCTCTTTGTGAAGAAGCTGTTGGAATCGAGCGTAAGGCGGCGGAAGCGCACTCCGCATCCTTAGGGTGACTTCAAGGTTCTTTTGCCGATAATTCAGGGAACAAATCTGGGGCCACTGGCTCAGAAACCGGTAATTTCTCCCGGGTGACTCATTCAGATGTCGCGCCATTGCCACAACGTGCCACCGCAATAGTGTCTGCGTTGCCTTCGGGGTGAGTGTGAACGGTTCGGGCGCAAATTTTCGCTACGGGTACGGTGAACGAAGCGATGTGCGGTTGTCATGGAGCAAGGATGTCGAATTGCTCGGCGATGGACTGACTGGGATTGTAGGCATACCTCGCATGTCGCTTGCGCATCGTGTGGATCATCTCGATGCCTGCCAAGAGAGTGGCCGCGGTTGCCTCAGACTTGAAACCGAGCATTGATCCCACACGCCGTTTGATGCGCCGATGATCCTGCTCGATCCGGTTGTTGAGGTATTTGCTCGACCTGATCGTGATTGGCTTTCAGCCGCCGCCGGGAGCGATCCTGCAGCTTCGGTCGACATCGTCGGGAAACCTAGCGAAACCGAGGAACGCAAGGGGAACTTCCGGCCTTCCGGCCTCGCTCCGACGATAGGTTCGACGGTGCCGTAGGCGGCTATCAGCCGCTTTGAACAACGGCAGCTCTCAGGAAATCACTTGGGCGGCACTAGTATCCGAAATGAGGGCGCAAAGCTGCCCGCGGCCTCTGCAATAGCAGTGTCCGCTTTTTGGTGAATGGACGGGGCCGTGGAATGACTGTCATTAGGGCGCATAGCGTTCAATTGCAAACTTTGGAATTGGAAACATTCCGTTGATACGTGCAGCCCCTTCGTTGGAGGGACCGCACGCGCTCAGATCTCAGTATGCTCCGCTAGTTCCAGTGCATCCTCAATGTCCACTCCAAGGTACTTGACCGTATTTTCGATCTTGGTGTGCCCCAACAGGATTCGAATCGCACGAAGATTACCTGTCGACTTGTAGATCATTGCGGCCTTCGTGCGTCGAAGCGAGTGTGTGCCGTAGTCTTCGCGTCGTAGACCAATTGCGGTCACCCATTTGTCGACCAATCGGGCATATTGGCGAGTACTCAGATGATCGGTATCGACTCGACTTGGAAAGGCGTAGTCGTCAACTGTTCCACCTCGCCGCTGAAGCCATGCGAGCAAACTTGCCCTCACGTCCGCCGTGATTTCGAACTGAACCGGATGGCCCGTCTTTTGCTGGACGACCATGGCTCGGGTTCGAATTTCTGTTCCTGTCACGAGGCTTCCGATTTTCATTTTGACGAGATCACGCAGCTTGCTGTCGATTGCGAGGTCAAACAAGGCGCGATCTCTCATGCGTCCCTCCCGGTCGAGGTAAAAGCGGATCGCCCAAATCTGGCGCTGCTTTAGCGGCTTCTTGACGCCGACCTTTCGGCCCGCGTTCCAAGCCGGTCGTCCCAGTGCGTTAGGATCGTATTGTGCAATACCCATATTCGTTCTCCTTTGACCAACATTGGCCACGAGAAGAACACATGAGAACGGTGATGGGGCCGAAGAACGAACCCGCTGCGCGGGAGGGCGCCTGCGGTTGAGATAGAGGGCACAGGCTGGAGGCTGCGCCTGGATTGAACGTCGTCCGGCAAGGGCGGAGCATGACGAGCTTCTTCAACAAGGAGCCTGAC
>NZ_JBBNAM010000114.1:0-1525 GCF_037994425.1 Phyllobacterium sp. | reverse complement strand
AGCGCTCGATGGCGGGCTTCAGCCCCCGCTCGACATCGTCCTTCGTCGTTCCTTCCGCCGCGGTAAAGGCGATGCGCATGAAGAAGCGGTTGGTCTGCCGGTCCCAGAACTGGTTGCTCTCGGCAATGTTGGCATCCATACCGGCAAGTTCGGTCGTTACCGAGGCGACGATACCGGGGCGGTCTTCGCAGGTAAGTGTCAAAACGTAATTCTTGTCAGGCATGGCAACTCCGGATGCAGGCATTCTGATCTGGGCGGATCATAATGAGCGCTGTTGAGGGGCGGCGATACAAATGCGAAGCGCTCAGTCCTTTTTCCGGCATTGGCGTCTGCGGTCAAATGAACTTTCCTCACTCAACGATGAGTTTCCGCAGCTGGCGCCATCGAACACCTAGGACTGCGGCTTTGCTCCGTACCAGCGCGGCGTATAGACCCAGGCGCCGCCACCGGCGCGGGGAAAACTCGCCGTGTGCGACGACCCGACGATCACCACCGTCCGCATATCCACCTGTTCGGGCGTGAGTTCGCCAAGTGTAATCGTGCGGAGCGTTTCGCCCGGCCTGCCGATATCACGCCCGAGGACGACCGGTGTAGCGGGATTGCGGTGTTCCCTGAGGATTTCGATGGCGCGCGGTAGCTGCCACGGGCGAGGCTTTGAAATCGGATTGTAGAAAGCCATGGCAAGGTCCGCCTCGGCGGCGAGCGCAATACGCTTTTCTATGATGTCCCACGGCTTGAGGTTGTCCGAAAGGGAGAGGATGCAGAAATCATGGCCGAGTGGAGCCCCGCTGCGGCTAGCCGCTGCCATGGCTGCAGAAACACCGGGAAGGATTTCGAGCTCGACCTCATGCCAAACCGGGTCTTCCGATTCGTGCAACGCCTCAACAACGGCGGCAGCCATAGCGAAGACGCCGGGATCGCCGGACGATATCATGACCACGGAACGTCCTGCTGCTGCGAGTTCAAACGCGTGGCGGGCGCGCTGCATTTCTTCGCGATTGTCGGTCATATGGATCGTCTGATCCTGCCGGAAAGGTCCGGCCATCCGAACATAGGTTTCATAGCCAAGCACGTCCTCGGCTCGATGCAGTGCCCGCTTCACTGCCGGGATCATGAAATCCGGGTTACCGGGGCCTAGGCCTATGACGGCAAGGCGTCCCCGCTTTTTCACGGGGACAGAGGCTTCGTCGGCCAGGGGCCGGAAGATAAGTTCGCCCGCCCTCGGTGCGGCGCCGTCGGATGTTACCCGGATCAGGAGATCGCCATTTTCGTCCAAGGGCAGGCGCGCTTCACGCAGCCAGGGCGCCTCGCCTTCGATTTTCACCGTCTTGCCTGCAAGCAGATCGGCGATGAAGGTCTTGGCGTCTTGCGGATTCTTCAGGATGAAACCCCGCGGAGGGTTGAGCAGGCACGTGCCAAAATGCAATTCGCCGGACGTCGTGATGGCCGGAGCGATGTCGAGGACCGCTGCAATTTTCCGTGCGAGGGCGTTCACCCCCGTTGTGCCGCCCAAGAGCGGCACAAC
>NZ_JBBNAM010000113.1:0-35059 GCF_037994425.1 Phyllobacterium sp. | reverse complement strand
GGTATATTGCAAAGTATCATAGGATCCAAAAAAACTCGGTTGATTTGAAGGCAACTCTCTGGCAATCATTCCTTACAGTCAAAGGAGAGGGTTGGCTGTTCGGTCCAACGACCGCCAAAGGAGGAGGAGTTACATGTTCAAATCCATGCTGACGCGTCGACACGCGATGCTGGGAGCTGCGGCCTTGCTGGCTGCCGTTGCCCTTGCAAAACCGGCGAGCGCCATCACGCCAGACGAAATCAAGGCTCGTGGCAAGGTGATCGTCGGAATTCAGGGAGATAATCCCCCTTGGGGCTTTGTCACCAGCGGCGGCAAACAAGACGGACTCGATGCCGACATCGCTACTCTATTTGCCAAAGAGCTCGGCGTATCCGTCGAATTCGTCCCGCTTGAGGTCAACAACCGGATCCCCGCGCTGACAGCAGGACGCGTCGACGTTTTATTTGCAACGATGGCCATGTTGCCGGATCGGGCAAAGGCTGTGCAATTTAGCAAGCCGTATGTTGCCAATGCGATTGTCCTGATTGGGCCAAAATCGGCAGAGATCAAGACGAATGCCGACATGGAAAAATTCAGCGTTGGCGTGGCCAAGGGAGCTGCTCAGGATACGCAGGTCACCAAGAATGCGCCGCCGAATACTACGATCCGGCGCTATGATGGCGATGCCGCAAGCATTCAGGCATTGGTCTCCGGCCAGGTCGAAACTCTTGGCGGCAATATTTTCTACATGGACCGGGTGGAGAAGGCTCGTCCAGGCGAGTTCGAGAACAAGCTTGAATTCCAGAAGCTCTACAATGGCGCCTGCACCCGCCTCGGCGAAAAAGAAATAAACGCTGCAATCAACACCTTCATCGACAATATCAAGGCGAACGGGGAGCTTAAGAAGCTCTACGACAAGTGGATGAAGGTTCCGGTTCCACAGTTCCCCGAAAGCCTTGAAGGCATTTCGTTCGTGGCGAACTGACGCCTAGGTCCGCTGGAAGCGATAATGGATGGGCGTTGCCGACGATGCCTATCCACGTCCAATGCAATGTAGAGAGACCGGCGTCGAGCCTCGTCCGGGAGCGTGTTCATGAACAAAACAATCTTTGTGCTCAACGGGCCGAACCTCAATCTTCTTGGTCAGCGCGAGCCTTTGATCTACGGCACCACGACGCTTGCAGATATTCACCAGCGATGCGTGGCCAAGGCAAAGTCATTGGGATTCGAGATCGAATTTCGGCAGACGAATTTCGAGGGCGAACTGGTGGAAAGTGTGCACCAGGCACGCACCGACGCGTGCGGCATCATCATCAATCCGGCAGGCTATACCTTCACGTCGATCGCCCTACTCGATGCGTTGAAAATGTTCGATCCGCCCAAGATCGAGCTGCATATTTCCAATGTACATGCGCGCGAGAGCATCTACCACAATTCGCTGATTTCACGCATTGCCACCGCCATCATGATAGGCTTTGGCGCCGATGGCTACGAACTGGCCGTCCAGGCCATGGCCGGAATGGTCAAGCGGGGCTGATCGTAGGAAAAGCGACGGACGATAGCATGAATTACCAGTTGGACTTTACACCGGTGATCGATGCCCTGCCGAGCCTCCTGCTTGGATGTCTAGGTACGTTCCTGCTTGCCATTTGCGGAATGCTGCTCGCCATCATTATTGGAATTGGCGGTGTTGCCTTGCGTGACTCGCGTTTCAAGCCGGCTCGATGGTTGATTATCGGTTTCGTCGAATTGATCCGCAATACGCCCTTCCTTGTCCAGATATTCTTCATCTATTTCGCACTGCCTCTCATCGGCGTCAGGCTCGACCCAACGCCGACAGCGATCATCGCGCTCGGTATCAATGGCGGCGCCTATGCAATCGAGATCATTCGCGGCGGCGTCCAATCCATCCCAAAAGGCCAGATGGAAGCTGGTCTTGCCCTCGGTCTGCACAAGGCCCAGGTCTTCAGGCTGATCATTCTTAAGCCGGCGCTGCGGGCGATTTATCCTTCGCTGACAAGCCAGTTCGTTCTCTTGACCCTGTCGACAAGCATTGCTTCGGCGATCTCGGCCTATGAACTGACCTCGGTTTCGCAGCGCATCGAATCGGAGAGCTTCAGAAGCTTCGAAGTCTATTTCACGGTCACGGTCTTCTACCTCGTGATCTCCTGGCTGATGATGCGTCTGTTTGCGCTCTTCTCGGCCCGCTACTTCAGATATCCGGTCAAGTAGGAGCGCATCATGGGTCCCGAAGAATTCGTCTTCCTCCTTATCGGCCTTAAATGGACTGTGGTCCTGTCGGCAGTTGGTTTCGTGTGCGGCTGTGTAGCCGGGCTCTGCGTCGCGCTCGCACGCACGTCGGGTGTTTTTCCGCTCGAACGCATCATGGCCGCCTATATAGCCATCTTTCAGGGAACGCCGCTCCTGATGCAGCTCTTCGTCGTTTACTACGGGCTGGCGCTGGTCGGTTTGAGGCTCGATGCGTGGATTGCTGTCGCCATCGGCTTGACCCTCCATGCGAGCGCATATCTCGGCGAAATCTGGCGTGGGTCGATCGAAGCCGTTCCGCGGGGCCAGAGCGAGGCTGCCAAGGCGCTCAGCCTCAGATACGTCTCGCGGATGAAGGACGTTATCCTCCCGCAGGCATTGCGCATTTCGCTTCCGGCAACGGTGGGTTTTCTCGTCCAGTTGATCAAGGGAACCTCGCTCGCGTCGATCGTCGGCTTCACTGAGCTGACGCGGGCCGGGAACATCATTTCCAATCAGATTTTCCAGCCATTGACCGTCTTCGGGATTGTCGGAGCGCTGTACTTCCTAATGTGTCTGCCTTTGACCGTCCTCGGTGCGCGCCTTGAACGAAGATTTGCCGTGTCGGCGCGCTGATTGCGCCGACTTTCCATGATATGTGGAGCCCTGCGATGACCAGCACTCGCCCCGCCACAGCCGCAGACACCATGATCACCATGGAGCACGTGGACAAATGGTACGGTACTTTTCAGGCCTTACGTGATGTCAACGTGTCGGTCCGCAAAGGCGAGAGGATCGTCTTGTGTGGGCCTTCGGGCAGTGGCAAATCCACACTCATTCGCTGCATCAATCATTTGGAAACCTATAACAAGGGTGAAATCCGTGTCGGCGGCATCCTTCTCGGTAACCAGGCCAAGGCGATTGACGCTGTCCGGCGTGAGGTCGGTATGGTCTTCCAGCAGTTCAATCTGTTCCCGCACCTCACTGTGTTGCAGAACTGCATGCTTGCTCCCCTGCGCTCGCTGAAGATCCGTAAGGACGAAGCCGAAGAGCGGGCGCTCGGGCTTCTCGAGCGGGTCAAGATCCGGGAGCATGCTGACAAGTATCCGGGGCAACTTTCGGGTGGTCAGCAGCAGCGCGTTGCCATTGCCCGCGCGCTCTGTATGCGCCCGAAGGTGATGCTGTTCGATGAGCCAACCTCAGCGCTTGATCCGGAAATGGTCAAGGAAGTTCTCGATACCATGATCGGGCTAGCCGAAGAGGGCATGACGATGATTTGTGTTACGCACGAGATGGGGTTTGCCCGTCAGGTGGCGGACCGCGTCATCTTCATGGCGAATGGTGCGATCGTGGAGGAAGCGGCGCCTGCCGAGTTTTTTACGAATCCGCAGCATGAGCGAACCAGGAAGTTCCTCGGCGAAATTCTCAGGAAGTGAACGGTCAATTCCGGGAGCGAGGGATATGAAACGGCTAATGATTGCAGTCATGGGAGCCGGCTTGATTGGCAGACGTCACGCTGAGCGCATCATGTCGGAGCCCGGTTGCATCTTGTCGGCCGTGATTGACCCATCGTCCGCCGGCCGAAGTTTCGCCGAGAATGCAGGTATCCCGTGGTACCAAAGCTTTTCAGACATCCGCGTCGGGGACAGGCCGGACGGCGTCATCATTGCGACGCCAAATCAGCTTCACGTTGAAAACGGCATTGAGGTCGCCGCTGCCGGCATTCCAGCTCTGATCGAGAAGCCGATTGCCGACGATGTCCGCGCGGCAGAAGTCCTCGTCGCCGCCTATGAAGAGGCTGGCATACCGCTCCTGGTCGGCCATCATCGACGATACAATCCAATGATCCAAGCAGCCAAGAAGGTCCTCGATAGCGGCAGGCTTGGCCAAATCGTCAGCGCGCATGGTACGTTCTGGGTCGCCAAGCCGGATGACTATTTCGACACGCCGTGGCGGCGGGAAGTTGGTGCTGGACCGATTTTCATCAATCTGATCCATGATGTTGATGTCTTTCGGTATCTTCTCGGAGAAGTCGAAGCCGTGCATACGATGGAATCGCGCGCGGTCCGCCAATATCCCGTCGAGGATACGGCCGTCGTCTCATTGCGGTTTGCAAGCGGGGTACTTGCCACGTTCAACGTCAGCGATGCCGTGGCGGCTCCCTGGAGTTGGGAAATGACGACAGGTGAGAACCCTGCGTTCCCGCGTGAGGACCAATTCTGCTACCAGATCGGGGCCACGCAAGGGTCCCTCGACATTCCACAACTGACCCTTTGGACATATCCGTCGAAACCCGACTGGCTGCAACCACTTGTCCATGAACGCATCCCCTTTGAGCCAGCTGATCCGCTCTGCGTCCAACTCAAGCATCTTTGCGACGTTATTCGGGGCAACGCCACACCGCTGGTCAGCGGGCGCGAAGGGCTCGCCACTCTCAGGGTCAGCGAAGCGATCAAGGCATCTGCACAGACGGCGCAAGTGATCCATCCATCAAGTATTGGTGTTGAAGAAAGCTTGGCAAAATGATCACTGGAACGACCAAACTCATTGCTCACCTCGGCTACCCCACCGAGTCATTCAAGGCGCCGCTGATCTACAACCCTTATTTCGAGAAAAAAGGCATCGATGCGGTTGTCGTTCCCATGGGTTGCAAGCCGGAAGACTTCGCGATGTTCCTGAGGCTACTCTTCCGGCTTTCCAATGTTCACGGCGCCCTTATCACTATGCCGCACAAGATTGCGACGATGGCTCTGCTGGACGAAGCGTCGACCAGTGCCAAGGTTGCGGGGTCGTGCAATGCAGTGCGCCTCGGCGCTGATGGCAAGCTGATCGGTGACATGTTCGATGGCGAGGGGTTTGTACGCGGCGTTCTACGCAAGGGAAGAAGGGTTGCAGGAGCGCGGGCGCTCGTTGTTGGAGCCGGCGGCGTAGGCTCGGCAATCGCGGCTTCATTGAGCCAGGCTGGCGTGGACAACCTTGGGATCTTCGATGCCAATGAGACAGCAGCGACTGCGCTGCGGGAACGCCTCAACGAATATTATCCTCGCCTTGACGTCTCCACCGGCTCCGCCGATCCCGGGGGATTTGACATTGTCGTTAATGCTACGCCGCTTGGAATGCGACGGGGGGATCCATTGCCGATCGACGTCAGTCGTATTGCCCCGTCCACATTCGTCGGCGAAGTGGTGATGACGGAAAAAATCACGCCATTCCTCGAAGCCGTTCGGGCTAAAGGCTGTGCCTTTCAAGTCGGCATCGATATGCTGTTCGAACAGATTCCCGCTTATCTCGAGTTCTTTGATTTTCCAACAACGACGGTGGATGAATTGCATGCAATTGCAAAGCTAAGTTGAGCGGGTGACCATGAGCGTTCCGTCATTCAGTTATGTTGTTTGCCGGGCTTGTCGATGGCCGACCCGGCCAGTGATCAAAGAAGCCGCTTTTGCGCATGGTCGAGGAGGTAGAATCGCGGCTCGGCAACGCACGCGCTTTTGGTGCCGCCGCCGCCAGATCATCTGATGTAGTTGCCTGGACAACCTGGAGCGTTTTCTTCATCTGGCAAGTCCGGCATACCCGCACCAGATCAAAGCCGGCCTCGCACATGTACAGTTTGAAACGATCCATCTGTTTCTTCACGGCAATGGTCGGGTCAGCCGGCTCTTAATTACATTGCTCTTGTGCAGTTCCGGCGTTCTGAAAGAACCTGTCCTCTATTTGCGCCGCCCTATTAGCGACTACTCCAGGAAGTGAGGACCAACGGATCTTGGGTTGGGAGACATGGACGGGGTTTTTCTTGCAAGACGTGGCAGAAACGGGCAGGCGGCGAATATCGCCAGAGACCTTAGCCTCTTTAACGCAGATCGGTTGAAGATCGCCTCCGACGGTCGGGCGTCGACCTCGATGTTGCGCATCCATGGGCACTTGCAAAGACGGCCCATTATTACCATCCAATCGGCCTCATCGGAGCCAGGGCGGTCAATTCCTGCGCGGTTGACCGCGTTAACGGAGCAAGGATTGCTTTCATGAGAGGCGGATTAGAGCTTCTTCATACTTGACTAGCTTCGCCCGTGCTGTCGGATTGTCCGGCTGTTGTTTGACCTTCCTCATGTTGTCCGTGAGATCCGCTATCTTGACGCGTCGTCCAAGGTCGTTTCCCCTGGTTCGCTGCACAAAGTCGAAATACTCTTCACCTTGCCGGCGGCTTACAGAATTGATGGCTTCAAGGATGTGAGTAGGGAAGCCCTCGGAACGCAGGTTGTCGAGCGTCCATCCAGTCTTCTCGACTACGTCGTGCAAAACACCGACGATCATTTCGTCTGGCTGATGCAAGGCAAGCATCACCCGCAGCGGATGCAGGATGTACGGCTCGTCATCTATTGCGAAATCACCAGCATGTGCGCTGGCAGCAATTGAAATGGCATTCTCCAAAGTCGACATCGAAAGGACTCCTGGAATTTGATTTGACGAGCTTAAAACCCTATGAGAGTTAAGGCGTTCCCTTGGTAAGCCATTTTTCTTTTGGCAGATTGAGGCGCATCATTGGGGGAGGCTTCGGACGATGAGTGAGCTTACGAAGATACCGTTCCCCGAGTGTGCCCCAATCCCATGGCTATGGAACTTGAATCCTCGAAAGGTGACCTTCGAGTAAACGAAAGATCCATTCTGCTCGGTCGTCTACGAACCCGCCCAACTCCCAGCGATGTGACGGTCGTAAGAGAACCTTGGCAATGGCATGCCACCTTCGTCTTGAAATATAGCCGCTGTGATCACTGCCTGGCAGTGCGAGTAGCGTCGTCTCATCTTGACGCTGGCCTCGCGAGACCAAAGCCGAAGTTTTCGAATTCAGCAATAAAGGCTGTAACATCTTTCGGGCTGTTGATGGGGATCACACCTCTATCGAGGTATCAGCTATTCCTGCCTTCTTGAACGGCCCCCAAAGTTGCTTCGGTGTAGCCAATAAACTTGCAATGCGCGAACGCATCGGCGACGAAATCACGAGCGGTCGGGCGCATCAGCATATCTGTTGTGCTCGCCGCCGAAGAGAGTACCACAACAGCATCGTAGAGCAGGGTGGCGCGCCATCCCCATCCGCGGCATTGGTGCACCGAGAGGAAGTTCGACGCTATCGGGTCTTTGATGCTGTCTGCTATGGTTGCGTGCTTTGGCGTCGGCCGGACTCCGGGTCCGCTTGTCAGTGCGCGATTGAGAACGGCGCGGCCGGTGGCAACCTCGGTCCGCTGAGCCGCTAAACACCGTGCACGCAGACGCGGTCCGATCAGCGTCTTGTAGCGTCCGATAGTCGTTTCGATCAGGGCGGGTTTGCCGTAGCTGGTGGCCGCGTGCCAGTTCAGCCGACTCCGTTCCGCGATCGCCATGATGTGGCGGTCCCTTTGGCTGAGTGGGCCGGTATCGCAGCTTTGCACCGCCGTCGAGGTCTCATCCTAGGTATGATGCGTAATTGATTGACTTAACGGTGATTTGAGCGCGTTAGTAGGATGTCGTCAGGCATGAAACGGCTACTGACGCTTGAGAGTATCTGCTCCCGCCTATTAACCGCGAGGAGACAGACATGTTGCTCACCCGAAATCCCAAAGCAAGCCCGCCACTTTTACTCGCGGATGATTGGATTTTGCTGCAAGCTGCGCATGACGCCGCCTCGAAGAATTTGGGTCGATCCCCCACCGGTCACCGCTACTCCGACCGCTTGGCCAAGCAGGTCTTGCGCTTGTTCAATTTGGGCCATCGCGACATTGCGATCATCGCGGCTGTCGCCGCCCAAACGGAACGTGCCCAAGCCTATCAATCGTACAGTCTCAACAAATTGCTGACGCTCGTCCCTTCAAACGAAGGGGGAAGGCAATACCGGTTGTCCGGCTGTGGCGCGAGCCTTGACGGGTATCACTAACATCCGGCCTTATCCTGTACGCAATCTACTTCTGAAAATAGCTGGTTTAGCGGAGTAATCGGCCACCCAGTGAGGGGTCTATGATGAGCCAGAAACTAGACGGGAAACTACAATGCGAAGAATGCCAGACGATTTACCTGAGCATTCCAAGAGTAGACGCGGGTGATGGACCCGTCTTCTGCAGCGGGTGTGGCGCATACATGGGCCGTTGGCGGGATGTACAATTGGAGTTTACCGTGCAAGGTGGTCAAAACGGGGTGTTCGAATTGTCGAATGGTCAAATCATCCGCGTCGAGTTTTATGGTAAGACACCGAGGCTTGGGCCTTAGGCAGACGAGTTGAGTTTGCCTTAAGCGCTCGGCTCTTCGCTTTCTTCGAGACGCTTTAGCAGCTCAGTGAATCTTCCAGGGTCGAGCGGGCTAACACCGCGCACGACCTTGGTACCCCGCGTGCATGATTTGGGCCCTTATGTTCTTGCGGCGCTGTTCTTCGTCGTCAGTCAATGGTCTGGTTTTAATGATATTTCGGGCAATGTTACCTGTCTTCACCTTTGGTAAGATCAAGCAGGTGGATGACCCCCGGCAGTGAGGCTCGGCTCATTGGTCCCCAAGGATGATGGCTGGGCTTCATCAAGCAACCACGACCTCCAGAATGGCCAGTCCAACTCAGACGTGGGGGCTTGGCGCGGAAGTCTCGCCGGGACAGTGGGCATGCTCAACCTTCTCCCAGCGCCCCAAAATCAATGGACATTCAGACCACGCCCAATATCCCTCTAAGTGCTAGCTTTTTCCAACTCTAAAAGCCGACGCATACTCAACCCCTGTGTAGGTTGGGAGGGAATGAAATGCGGTTGTCATATCCTGCTGTTGTATTTTCAGTGGTCGTATCGCCGGCCGTGGGAGCCGACGGACCTTTGACAGCAACGGACATCAAGCAGCAGGTCATCGGCAAGTCCTGGTTAGCATGACAGCCAAGGGCAAACCTTTCACCGATATCAGGCAGCCAAACGGCAGCGACAATGGCGATTCAGGGCGTCGGCAATATGGCAGCGAAGTGGCGGCTGAAGGGAGATCAGCTGTGTTGGTCGGTGAAAGGAATGGCATCTCCCGAATGCAGCAAGGTCACAGTCAACGGGAGCAAACTGACGTTCACGGATGCCGGAACCGGCAAGGTCCATAACGTTTATTCAACCGCCAAGTAAGACCCCTTGGCAGTACCGCCCGATGCTAGCTCGACACTCTCGGAGCTAACTCGCGGTGCTTGGCCCGCCGAGGTATGAATTGATAGCATGGACGAAGATGATCGCTTCTTGGAGTGGCCACGACCGCGCTGCCATTTTTGTCGGCATATTATATATCAATATCAGTAAGTCGATTTAGCCACGCGGTGGCCCGCTGCTTGTGTTGCGTTGACTGTATTGGCGGTGTCTGCGCCCATGCCTCTAATTGTGTTCGCACAAGCGGTAAGCGTCAGTAGGGCGAGCACAGCGGCGATTGGAACGATGTGTGGGCGTCTCATGGGGTGTCTCCTGAATTCAAACCTGGTGATAGATGGAGAACGCCGCGGGCTTCGTTCGGTTCCACGCGGGGGTTGAGGGAAGGGGACGGTGATCCTAATTTCCCCAGTTCAGCGGCCCGTCATCTTCATGGCGGCGTCGGGAGGTCGGTCGCCGACGATCTCGATTTTTTACACGGCGTCGAAATTTTGTTGTTCTCCTTGTCGGATAGCCGACCGCCGCGGCACCGAGATTCTCCTTGAGACGGTGGAGCCTCGCCATAAGTACGTGTGCCCAATATGATGATTTGATAGTCAGAAAAAGATACATTATTTTTTTACATATGCGCATTGCCGCTGCGTCCGTTCCACATCAGATCATAAAGCGCGGCCGTGCCCGAGGGCGGGGTGGGGTCTCACGCCGAGTGATTTTCCGGACGTCGCCGGACGCGATGCAATTGACCAGGGACGCTCCCGACTGGTCAAAGGTGGGAACCTTCGGCGCTTGGCGCGAGGCCCGTACGACTTCCCGAAGGCTCATCCGCAACTTAGTCCGCTTTCGCCGGCGCCTGACGATGTCGCGAAAGCATTGGCGCGGGAGACCGAATCCCAGGTACAGATTGCAGGTGCGCGCGCGGCGAATGCGCTCGGTCTCTCCAATCAGGTTCCGGCAAAGAGCACCTATCTGACCAGCGGCGCGTCCCGCCGAGTCGTGTTGGGCAAGCGCGTGGTCGATCTGCGTCACGCATCGCCCAAGCATCTGATCGCTCCGGACAGCGCGGCCGGAACCGTCGTTCAGGCCCTTCGTCACGTGGGAGCAGTACGTGCCGGCGACGTTGCGCAGATCGCGGCGCGTCGTTTGTCGGCCAGCGACAAGAAGAGGCTCGCATCCACAGTGGTCCAAGCTCCCGCTTGGATGCGATCGACGCTTGTCTCAACCGCCAATGCAGCGATCGATGGATATGGCAGCTCCCGCCGACGATCATGAAGTATCGTAACGGCAGGGGGTCAGGTTCGCGCACTTTCGCAGACATGCTTTCAAGCGTCTCAGTGGTGTACTGTTTGATGCCTACTTGGAGATAACATTTTTCTCACCTGCTGGTGCCTGGTCCATGACCAGCAGTATCGTGGGCTTCTCGCCAGCATTCTTGCCTTTGTGCCTTTGTTTGACGGCCTCAACGATAAAATCGCCTTCCTTGAAGTTGCGAGTCTTTCCAGTATCTAGGTTTGTAACCTCGATGTCTCCGGAGATGACATAAGCATAGCGTGGAAAAGGATGCTCATGCACCTTCAGCTCCGCCCCAGGCTCGATTTTATAGATGGCGACGTTAAGTTCCGGAGTTTTGGGTAATTCAATCGGCTGCCCGGAAACGGTTCGCGTTGTCTTTAAAACCGGCGTCACTGTGACTGGCCCCCGATCGGAACGCGTACAATTGCCACCATCGCGGCGGTTTGTTCCGTATTTGCCGTTGGGCCCGACCGCTCCGTCTTTGCCGTCGCAATTGTGTCCATATTCGCTGCCGGTATCGGCTGCCACAGTTCCCTGGCCTGAATCGGCGATCGAACCGCCCTGATGCGAAACCAGAATTGTCGTTGCAAGAATGGCGATAGATAGTGCTCTCATGCTGTTTTTCCTTTCATTCAAGCATGTTTTTGTTCATCGCTCCGCGTGAACTTTCGCCCCTTTGTGCTTTAACAATTGGATCAGTCTAATTTCGAAGGGACGCCCCTTGACTTGAGTACCGCCAGCTTTGAGCCAAACCTCGACAATCTGGCTGCCCTCGACCTGGTTGGGAAGAAATGGAACTTCGGCCGAGACAGTATTTGGTCCCTCGACCCTAAAGTTGGTCGGAATGTCGCCGAAGAAGACTTGAGTGGTGCCGAAAAGGTTCTTTCCGTGAATACGCACAGTAGTTCCACCACGACCGTAGGGCGGAGTCACTTCGGAAATTGAAGGGGGTTCTGCAGAAGCCCGCACAAGCGAGGTAAATAGGATGAGCATGGAAATGAGAGGCATTTGTTCTCCACTTTTTTGCTGTCTAAGTAATTCACAACATAGTTTGAATATATATTAGGCAAAATGAGTGCATTTGAGTGCAATATTGCGCATCTTAGCCCAAATATACGTCAGTTATTAAGTAATAATAAACAATCGTATTGATACGATGTCAAATGTTTTTACATTGTATTTGCGCGTGACTCAAAATCGGTCCGGAGAAGCAGTGATTGCGGAATGATTACCTCTGGTCAAAACCTGTATCACTATCATGGTTCACCAAATCAACATTTCGCTATACGCAGCTCATCCTCGAGTTGATGGTCATCTCGGTTGTCATCCGCCATGGGCCTTTTCCAACCGTTCGTTTACCAGGCTCTGATTGATCGGTACTGCCTTTCGAGCGTGAAGCGACGCTCGACATCATCATCGTCCTGCTTGTTGCAACTAACATCACCAGCAGCTTGTTGTCGGCCGTAGCGAGGCACCTGGAGACAGATATGAGAAACAGGCCGATTGCTGAGATCGCCAAGCGTCCCTTCGATCACGTACTTTGGCCTTCGGGTGAGCGTAGGCTTTCTATTGCGTCCGTGGCTTGATATTTAAAGACCCTCGCCAGCAATTTTGTTCGCACTGGCGAGGGGGCGCCGTAGTTAAAGTTGCAAAGGGCTATTGGGTTACCCGATACGGCGCACAAAAGGTTCTGCGTCACGAGACTGGAATGCTCGAGCGCGATGTTGCATTTCAGCTGAAGATGAAATCTGAAGCTTCCAATCCTTTGTGGATGTCGCGGGTCGTAACGGTTAAGTTGATGCCGTTCTCAGCGTTTGTGACGCTGTAATCTTCGGTGGTTGCACTGGTGTCGGTGAGCTTTACAATGTTTAGCGTTTCGAACGTGAGCCCGGCCAACTCTTCGCTAAGTTCGATCTTGTCTTCACCAGGTTGAAAATCGGAAACATGATCAACGCCCGTATTCTTGAGTTCGAATATGAATCTGTCTGCGCCAGCGCCGCCCGTCAGCGTATCATCACCTTGTTCGCCAAATAGCCGGTCCGCGCCGTCGCCGCCCGACAGCGTATCATTACCCTCATTGCCGTGCAGGCGATCGTTGCCGGCTAAACCGCTGAGTGTGTCATTGCCGTGCAGACCAACGGCGTAGTCGTTTTTGTCGGTACCCGCCCAAGTGTCGTTGCCAGGGGTCCCCTTGTAATCTTTTCCCCCGGTGTCGAGCGTTTGTTCCGTTGCTTTTTCTGCTTCCGCTTCCGAAGTCTTCTTCGCGGCCAATCCAACCCCGAGACCGACACCGATACCGCCCACGCCTAAAACCGTCCCAGCGACCGCAATTTTAGCCGTGATGCTTTGGGATGCTGCCGCGCCGAGTGCATTAATCCCGGTCATCGCTTGCGCGTGTTGCGCCCAAAGTTGTTGGGCGGTCGCTTCGCCCGGATTTGCGAGTGATTCATTAAACGCATTCTGGATTGCTTGAATCTCTTCTCTGGTATGTTGGCTCCAGTAAAATTTATTGGTCATATTGATGCGCGGAGGCATACCAGACTGCTCAGTTGGGGTCTGAGCGGTCATTTCCGCTTGAAATTCTTGGGTAGCAGTCTCGACATTTTGGTCGAGGGTTTGCAGTTCCGTAGCGTCTATCACGCCATCAGCATTTGCGTCCTCAATGCCAACGCCGCTATCATACTGCACCCCATCTTCGCTTATCGTGTCGGCGAGGGTGTCCAGATTGGCGGCTTGCTCCTCGGCAGTTGCTCCGAATTCGGTGGTTGCCTCGTCAAAGCCCATGTTCGCGGCGCCTGCGTCCTCCCATGAGCTGAAAATCGTATCTGCGAGTTCGATCGCCTCCGGTGCTTCTGCGGCAGCGGCTGCTGGCGCTGCTCCGTGGAATACTGCATAACCGGCGCCGGAGACGACCCCGACACCGAGGACAGCGGCCATACCGGCCACAATGCCCTTGTCACTGCCGCCGGCGTCGCCGAATGCTTTTGAAAACGCATCCTTCTTGTCGGATACGGAATCTTTGAGGGCAAGATCGGCGTTGTATTTGAGATCCGCGGTATCAAAAGACATGCGGTATCCCCGGGAATTTACGGGGTGGTTGCTGGCATCATTCTCAAACACAGTGCCGTCTTTCATTGTTTACTTGAGACTGTATGCCCAGTTATCAATACCGCTTGTGGTCAACACCTTGTCAACAAGCTCGGCAGTTGCGCCATCGGCCTTGTGCGCTTCGTTGTATTTGGCTTTCTCTTCGGTGATAATTCTCTTTTCTTCGGCCCGAGCCTGCCCGAAGATATCGGCGAGCCGGCTCTCTTCCGCCTGTACCCACTCTTTTTGGCCCTGCCGCAGCAATTCGAGGCCGTTCTTGCCCCTATAGTCGTCTTTCGGTACATCGTCGCCGATGCCCTGCTCCCTGTTTGGTTGTTTGTGATAATTGTACCACCAAGGGGAGCTCTTATCGTCGTATCGTTCAGGCGCTTTCCAATATTCGTAATTAGCATTTCCAGATTTGAATTCGTTACGAAGTGCCCTCAATTCAGTAGACTCTGTCGGCATTTTTGTATCTCCTCCTTTAGTTGAAGTTTAATTTGTTACATTCTTTCACCTTTAAAGTTCATCACTGTTTTATTCTTCACGAAGTGACCGTGAAAACTGGTCCGTCAACGGTTTCAGGAGATAAGACAGCGGCGTTCTTTCGCCTATCTCGATGTGAACATCTGCCGGCATACCAGGTACAAGCTTGATAGATGATACTCTTCGTAGTTCGCTGTCTGGCAGCTCGACCCGCGTCACGTACCACGATGCGCCGGTCTTCTCGTCGATGGTGGCATCGGCTGCAACGCGCACCACCTTCCCAAACAGTTCTGGTGTTGTGTGCCGATTGAATGCCGAAAGGCGCACGGTCGATTCCTGTCCGACGCCGACCTGGTCGATATCTTTCGGCATGACGCGCGCCTCAATTGTCAGAGCATCCGTGTTCGGCACGATCAGCATAAGAATGTCTTCAGGGTGAATAACAGCACCGCTTGCATAGACAGAAAGCTGATCGACAATGCCGTGACAGGGGCTTCGAATGGCGATGCGATTCAATTGATCTTCAGCGGCAACTTTTAGCCGGGCAAGTTCGGCAATCTTGCCTTGAATTTCCGATAGTTCGTGCAGCACTTCCTTGCGAGAGTCCTGATCAACTTGAATTATCTGAAGCTTGGTTTCAGCAATCTTTCCTTTCGCCTCAGCGATGGCGCTGGTGAGCTGTCCGTGATCGCCCTTAAGCTGCGCAGCGTCACGTTCCAAAAGGTTCATTCTCTCCAGCGAGACCAGTTTTTTGCTGTAGAGATCTCGTACGCTCTGAAGTTCGCCGGTGATCAGCGTAATCTGTTCATTTTTTGCTGCGATCTGTTTCTCCAGTCCCTCGATCTGCTGGTTGAGCTGAGTGACACGCTCGCCCAGTTGCGCCTTCTGCCCGTCATCCGCGGTGCGGCGCGCATCGATAAGCTTCCTTTCTCCGGAAATCAGTTTCGCGATATCGGACTCTCTTGCCGCGCGATCGAGCAGATCCTTTGGAAAGTCGATTGCAGTACTGCCGTCGCGCTCGGCCTCCAGACGCGCGCGCCTGGCGTTCAGTTCATCGAGCGTTTTGGTCGCTGCGACCAGGTTTGCTCGTGTAACCGTTTCGTCAAGGCGAATGAGCACGTCCCCAGCCTCGACCACATCACCGTCTTTGACAAGGACTTCGCCAACAACACCACCCGTTGGATGTTGCACCTTCTTTGAATGGGTTTCGACCACTATGGTCCCGGGGGCAATAACGGCGCCGGCCAGCTTTGCTGTGGCTGCCCATCCGCCGAAACCAAACACAAGAAAACATGTTAGCGCCGTGCCTGCGATGACGTGACGGCGGATTGAAGGCAATATCGAACTCATGACGTCGGATCCGAAATGAGCGTTAGATTGGCTGAAGCCCTCGACACGTTGGCGCGCAGCACGGTCTCCCTTGGTCCAAAATCTTTCAGCATTCCATTGGACATCACGGCGACGAGATCGACCGCGCCAAGTGCGCTAGGCCTATGAGCTATGAGCAGCACTACGCCGCCGCGATCACGTACACCACGGATCGCGGCACCGAGCGCCGCATCACCTTCTGCATCAAGGTTGGAGTTCGGCTCATCCAGGACCACCAGGAACGGTTCTCTGTACAGGGCCCTGGCAAGCCCTATGCGTTGCCTTTGCCCTGCTGAAAGTGCTGTGCCGTGCTCGCCCAGCCGCGTTTCGTATCCTTGCGGCAGGCGCAAGATCATGTCGTGGACATCTGCGGCCTTTGCCGCGGCCGCAATTGCCAACGGACAAGCACCTTCATCAAATCTGGAAATGTTTTCAGCCACCGTGCCGTCGATGAGCTCGATGCCTTGCGGCAAATAGCCGATATGTCGGCCGAGTTCCCTATCGTCCCACTGGTCGAGTTTCGCACCATCAAGGCGCACTGAACCCTTCAGCGTCGGCCAGGCGCCAACCACGGCCCGCGCCAGTGTGGACTTTCCCGCGGCACTTGGACCGATCACGCCAACCGCATCACCGGCTGTCAGCGACATTGTGATATTTTGAATGGTCGGTTTCGATGTTCCAGGTGGAGCAGCAAACAATCCATCGACAATCAAAAACTGGCAGGGTGCTGCCAATTTCATCGGCTCGGCAGGCGATGGCAAGGCGTCGAGCACTTTGGCCAGTTTCTTCCGGCTCTTGCGTGCGGCCATAAATGATTTCCAGTTCGCGATGGCGAGCTCGATCGGCGCCAGTGCTCGACCGGCTGCGATCGAACCTGCAATGATCGAACCGGCCGACAGTTCGCCGCGAATGACCAGCCAGGCAGCCATTGCCAGAATAAGCGATTGCAAGAGTCCGCGAAAAGATTTCGACAAACCACCAAGGCCGCCCGTAACGTCGCTTACCGACCTTGAGGATGAGATGAACGCGCGACTGATGTTGAGCCAACGCTCGGTGATCCTGTCAGCGAATCCCATCGCTTTCAAAACTTCGGCGTTCCTGCGACCGTTTGCAGTCAGCATGTCACGTTTGAGGGCAGCGCCAAGGGTTGACGTCAGCGGTCGGCGTGAAAAGATTTCAGTCAAAAGCGCGAGTATGGACAGTACCAGCGCGCCAGCTATCGTCAGCCATCCCAGCCAGGGATGCAGCACGAACAGAAAGGCGAGAAAAATCGGCATGAACGGAGCATCCATGATCGCAACGATTGCAGTGCCGGAAAAAAAACTGCGCAACGTGTCAAGCTCACGGACAGGCGATATCGCCTCGCCTTCTTGCCCCATCCGAAGCGGTATGGTCAGGGTGGCTCGATGCACCGTTTTTGCGTACATCTCGTCAAAGCGGGCGCCCAAACGCACCAATAGTCGCGATCGGACAACATCAAGAGCGCCGTTCATTGCGTAAAGGCAACAAACGATTCCAGTCAAAGCAACGAGGGTAGGGATACTGCGGCTGCCAAGTACCCTGTCGTAAATTTGCAGCATGAATATCGAACCGGTCAGGGCCAGCACGTTTATAGTTGCTGAAAACAAAGCAAGCGATACCAAGGTCGTTTTCTGATGTCGAAAAAACGATAACAAACCGCCACCCCCCCGTTGCAATCCAGCCACGCCAATCTCGTCTTCTGAGCAAGTTCTTAAAGTGATCCCCTCGCCGAGTAGAAGTTTAGCGCAGGCCCGGCGAGGGGCGCGCTGTCCATCGGGCTCAAACGTGGGGTTAGCTACCCATGGACGACGCTATGGAAAGATCCCCTCGCCAGAATCGATGAGAGAGAGTCGCTTGCCTCTGACTCTGGCGAGGGGCGGGTTGTCTGAGAGATGGTGAAGGACAGACGACCCGATGAGATTCTACTTCTTCCAAAAAGCGCAATGTTCTTGCTTACGCCAGAAACTTGCGCCAACGACTACGCCCGGTATTGGGTAGCAATCGTGAAGCGACATTTGCATTGACCAGGTAGATGTTGATCGATCGTCGACCAATGAACGCAATCCCTGCTTGCAACAACATGCGCTTGCCGCACGAGAGCGTGAGAGTGGCATTGCTCATAGCCGCAAACAGTTCCAACCTCTGTATTTCTCCTTAGAACGTGCCTAACGTTTGTTCGGCAAAAAAACGCCCTGGTTGCCCTTGAAAGACAGAAGCGCGCAACACGCTTCCGTCTTTGTCGAAAGGGAACGTCAAAGTTTGGTGCTGGCCCCCTTGTTCGGTGGGCCACTGTTTCCGATCACCTCCTCCAATGCGACCTTATTGGCCCGCGATACATGGTATTTCTGCTCGTGGGGCGCTTCACAGCTACTCGCATGTAAATTCCCCATTTGCCGCAGAAAGTAATCCATGCAGGCTAGATCATAATTTGCTGTATATCAACGATCGTATAAACACAAAATATAACATCGTATTGCGATTTGTGGCTTTGCAATCGATTCATATTGAATTAATTCACGGATGTATTAAACATTTACACTCACATGCACACAATTGCACGAGGTATGATCTATGAAGTACGCAAATTTGACTCTCAGAGTTGACAACAGTACTCTCGAGATACTTAAGAAGTTGGCAAAAGACCAAGAGAGATCAGTAAATTCATATATGAACATAATTGTCAGAAAACATCTCGAGCAATGCAACAAAGAGTGCGACAAAGAACAAAGAAAAGAAGACTTAATGAAGCTGAAAGACACTGGACCCTCTGTCTGACGATTACGTCACGATCTATCGCGTCATTTTCCCCCCACCCGATCCTCAAGTCGTCGTTTCGGCGATCGCGATCGCAATCGCGTCGATTTTCGCGATGGTTGAAGCTTTCCAGCTAATCGGTCGGGACAACGCAAGGTACGACAAATCCAGGGAAAAGCGGGCGGATGTGGACAGATGGTTTCAAGGTTTTCCATGAACCGAAGAAGGAGAAGATACCCCAACGGCTCACCGGAAGCGGCAATTCAAGGACGTAAAAACAGGAGCAAACTCAAATGCACATCAACATTCCGAAAAGAACTGTTCGTCCTATCCGAAACGGTTTTGTGCGACCGGAGGCGGGAACATTGACGGGGCTGGTTTGGGATCTGGCAGATGAGCACTACGAAAACAGCGGTAAGGTGCCGACTGTTCGACAGATTGTACAACAATATATGAGCCGCGTTCAGGGAGCGAAGGAAACAACTTGCCGCACGCAATATTGGCGCTGGATTCAGTACCATGACTTCAACGTCGCGCTGAAGCGGGTAATGTCCGACGAGCGAATGAGAAAGCGCGCTTCTCGCCGACTTCAGGGCGGAGAATAATCCGCGTGTGGAGTTTTCCACAAGGCAGGAAAATTCACGATCGGGCGTTCCACAATTTGCTGTTCCAGGCTCATACGGTGCATCGGAACGCGTTTGATCCAGACGCAATTCAATTGCGCCGGCTTCTTGCCATCAAGACGGCGAGGACACCCGGAAAATTGCGCTTATCGCAGTCAATCATCACATAGCGCGACAAGCATAAAGGCGTCCAAACTGATGGACGTCGGCAGCAACCGGATTCATCTGCACGACGGCGCCAGCGCCGCTTCCGTGCGCGCGGACCGGCCTTGGAACTATCAATCACACTTTGCTTTCGCTTGAGTCATTCGTATCGACGTGATTGTTGATGCGTGCAAGTGTGTTGTTGTAAGTATAAATGCGTATAAGTTCGTAAAAATGAGTGCGTATATCGATGATGATATTGCCGTGTCGATGAATATCCGTAATTAATTTTAACAAAATGTTAGGTTGTGTTGCGCTTTGCGTTTTGATTTATTTTAGGTGTCGCTCGGCGAGAGCGGAACGGCAGTTAACTAAACAATGAAAAGGAGAAGCGTAGTGGGTACATACAATGAGATTCGTGGCACCAACGGCGACGACCATTTGGATGGAACTGACGGCAATGATCGCGTCGCGGGCTATGACGGGAATGATGTTATCGACAGCAAGGGGGGCAGCGACTATTTGTCGGGCGATTTCGGCGATGATCTCATCAACGGTGGCGACGGTCAGGACGCGCTGAACGGCGATAGTGGCAATGATACATTGAATGGCGGTGCCGGTGATGATTTCATTAACGGGATGGGGGGAAATGATACTCTGGCCGGAGGCGGCGGCCACGACACATTCGTCTTCTCTCCAAGGGAGGGAGGCAGCGGCCAAGACACCATCGAGGACTTCGGTGTGGACGACAAGTTCAGCCTCAATATGGCTGATTTGAACTTTGACGACCTCAAAATTGAAAATACGCATCATGATGCGACCAACGACACGTTCCACGTTACCGATGCGGGCGGCCAAATCGATATAACCATCAACGCCCAGGGTCTTGGCGGCAAGCTTGACGCGACTTATTTCGACTTCAACCACTAACTGCTGATCGAACCTTGCCGCTCTTTTTGAGTGGCAAGATTGGCTATCAAAACCCAAATGGCATGATCGTACCTGACCCGTCGTTGATGTCTTGAATGATCTGGATGAACTGTGGGAAGTCGAAATCACGGCGTTATTGCTCATGTTCGATACGTTGTCTTGAGGATGGATGACTAGGACCGTCTGTCCGGCAAGCAACAGCGGGTCCGAATGATTTCCCCTGTCCATTCGGCCATTCCTCGCGGTCCAAATCATCCGCTGGCTCAACGCGCGCTTCGGCCTCCGCCGTCCTCCACCTGCGTTCCGGTCATGCCGATGCTTCCCGGCCTCCAGCCGGTCCTTAGCCGTATCCATCGACAACGCGAACAAGGAGCAAAACGCGATGACCGACACCCTCGTAAACTTCATCCAGATCAACGAAGACAACACGATCACCGGCAACATTGCCACCGTAGCCTTCGACATCGACATCAGCGGCGAGAAGCTCAGCAGCGACAACCCGAAGGCCCCGGTCTTCAAGCTCTTCGCTAAGACACCCCGCGGTCGAAAGATCGAAATTGGCGGTATTTGGGAAAAGACCAGTGTCACGAAGGGCACAACCTACTACACCCTCTCCGTCAACACTGGCTACGACAAGCTGAACGCCAATCTCGGGCGCTACCCCGGCCAGGATGATACGACCCTGATGGCAGTCATTCCCTGGGACTGAAAGCCGACGAAGGAAGAGCCCCCACCAGGGGCTCTTCTCGTAATTAGCTATCGTTGCAGTAACGGACGGCGCGGTTTAAAAGCGAGCCGGCCAAGGAGGTCGCTCGGCTGCAATGTTCGCCTCAGATAACAAGACAAACAATGTGAGCGACAGTGCGGAACTCACGCCCGACGCCGTCAAGTGAGAAGACCACCGGCTCCATCGTCTCTGAGGTGCGAAGTGCTGCGGGCAAAACGCGTTGGCCTTCCTTCGGCGATACGATTTCGTTGCGGCATACCGTCACCGAGATGGTAATCGGACCTGCGCCTGTTACCGATAAAAAGACCAGCCATATCCACGGTTAGGACTGGTAAGTCGAACACAACGTCAGGGGCGGTCGCGATCCATGAGCGCACCGGTATTTAGGAAGGGCATGTATGGTTTGTATCGCCCTGGATACCGTGCGGACAAAACCCGAGAGCGAGGCCAGCAGCGAGGAAAGACAGGCGCCTGAATTGACCCATAAGAGCGAAAATGCAGTCGAACTTGATACGAACCAACCGATCCGCCGTTCTGCTTGATGATCTTGCCCAGGTGCAGGGGCCGAATTTCTGTGCCGACGGTTCTTGACGAACGCATTGGCGACGGCAGCGGCGTCCAGCCATTTTTAGTTTGCCTTCGCACCAAGCATTGACGTTTGGAAAATAACGATACTATTCAATCTCGTTTCATTTCACCCATTTGGCTTTTGCGTGCCACTTTGATGTGCTGGCTAATCATCCTCTTGAGATAATAATTTATGGAGCGATCCTCGGCCACGGCCAATTCGTGCAATATGTCTCTGGTAGCTTTTTCGATACGGATTGTGAGATTTGCGTATTCCATGGTCTGCCCTTGGGGTTCGGTTATGTTTTGACCGGCAGTTGGGCCAGTCGGTGAAATCTCTTGCGTCCACCGGACAGGTTTCCGTCCTGCGGTTCTGGATCAATCTCCAATAGTTCTCTGGCCTTGTTGCTCGGTGCCCAGGCCTCGGGCACCAGGTCGGTCCGCATCTGATGCGCCAGTACCGTGGCATCGATCTTGTCGGTCTTAATCTTGGCGATCGCCTTGACCTTCAACGGATGGGCGAGAACGACATCGTCACAAATGTCGTCGAGCCAGTCGTAGATCACCATCCAGTTGCGCGTTGCCTCGACAACCGCATGCGAGTTCTCGCGGTAGCGTTCCAGGAACCCGCCCAGCGACTGGCGGTCGTTCTTCACCCGGCCGGAGCGTAGCGTCTTGCCGGCGTTGTCCTGGACCAGAAGGTGGCTGTAGGATTTGTGGTAGTCCACGCCAATATGGTATTCATAAGAGGCAGTCATGCTTCCAACTTCCTTGTTGAGATCGCCGAAACCCCAATAAGGTATGCCGAAAGGCTGGAAGCGTGACTGCCCCTCGATCATCACCTGCATTTCAGTGATCCGTTCTATCGGTGGAGGCGGACTCTTTCATGCCACGTCACATGGGAAGGTCTGCGTCAAGTCAGTCACAAAATCAGTCCTCTTCACAATATCGGTTCCAGGGACCAAGCCCGACGGCATGACACAGCTCGTTTGCCGATCAACCGCTTGCGGCGGGTGGGCTCCGGACGGCGAGACATTGTCCCTTACCGGCATTTCGCCATGCGCCAAGATTCGTGTGGATGGCGATCGAAAACGTCGGCCGTCATGTACCCAGGGATCTCCCTCGTGCAGTTGGGTGTAGCTATGCCAAAAGAATCGGAAAAAAAAGGACGGCGCTGTCCCTATTTGGGCAGGCGTCGCGATTGCAGCAACTTTCTTTGCAATTCGGCAATTTTCCTAACCGCCGGCTTCTTCCCGAATGAATGTATCCCGGCCTATTAACGCCGCGGAAGCCGATCCTATCCTTTCCACATCGTCGAGTGGAGAAGTGCCTGTATTTGCTCTGCCATGTCGAGTTCGCCGCGCGCCTCGATCTTCAAGAGATATCGGGCCTTGATCCGACGATCAGCTTCGCAGACCGCTGGATAGGCGCAGACCGCCAGCAGCGCTCTTTCCTCTGCGCGGCTCGCACTAGCGTGGTCGCGGTTGCTGATGGCCATTTCCTGGATTACGTTGACGAAGGCCGCGTAAGTTACCTTGTGCGCCTTGATCAGCGCTCGTAAATCGCGCGACGGTTCCCGGTCCACGCATCGCGGCTCTGCGGCGAGAGCCATTGTGGCAATGGTTGAGGCGATGATGGCGCTGCCGGAGTCGAGAAGCAAGGCGCGGCGGTTGATCCTGGCCATGGTGAATTCTCCTCTTCGCTTTAGCGTAGCTGGCAGATCGGCGTCGTAAGCAACTGCCGACCCCATTCTCACCTTAGCACGCCTGTCCGCACACTCATGTCAGGAGGAAGGGCGTGGACTGGCCGGAGCCCGGGAAGCAACGCACCTGGAGGAGGCCGCGCCAAGCGTGCGCAGTACAGGCTCGATCCCTTCGGGGCACATGCAAACCCAATAGCTCAAATTCAATACCTGCCACGCAGGAAACGACGAGTGGATTTACGATCAACTGCCTCAAGATGCCACGACCATTGAGGCGGCCAGCTACATATCGCGCTAAGACCAATACAGGGCGGGTTGACCGTGGCTTCGATCGCTGCGTTGCAGATCGCCGCAAGCGCAATTCCCTTCGCGCCGAACATGCTGTCGGTCTTCTCGCCGAACTGCGCGCTCGCCCGTACGCTCGCACAGGATATCCAGCTGCTGACGTTGCAGGTCGCCGAGCGGGATGCGGTGATCGACGGATTGCCGGAGGAGCCGTTCCGAGCCGGAGACGCAAGGCTCGTTCCGTTACGATGCCGTTCCTTGCGACGACGCCGGCTAAGAGCCGCGCATTGTCCCGACCGCTTCGTTGCGTGCGCCGATCTTGGTCTGTCCCTCCTTCAGCTCGCCCGTCGAGGCAGGGCTCGGTGTGGCAGACGCTGCCAGCCCATCAACCCTGTTCCGCACCAGCACCGAGAACAGGGTGTGACGGGCCGGCCTCCCGCGTCTGCCCCTGCCGCCTCGCCCTCGACAAAGAGGGCGAGCTGAAGGAGGCACCCATGACCACGGATCGCAGCAACTCGACCCCTACCGACATCTACGAACGCGTTACCAGCCAGATCATCGCCGCCATCGAGGCCGGCGCCGGTGACTACCGGATGCCTTGGCATCACGACGGATCTGCCATCACCATGCCCGTCAACGTCGCCTCGTATAAGGCCTATCGCGGCGTCAATGTTCTCTCGCTCCGGGCTGCAGCGCACTCGGCCGGTTATCCCGTCGGCATCTGGGCACCTATCGCCAGTGGCAGGCGCTCGGCGCCCAGGTTCGCAAAAGCGAACGCGGCCACCTTGTCGTGTTCTGGAAGATCGCCGAACGCCATTGCGAGGCGGACGTCCAACACGACGACCATCGTGACGAGCCTGCCCGGTGCATGTTCGCCCGCGGCTACACCGTCTTCAATTGCGCCCAGGTCGATGGCTACACGCCGCCCTCGATAGCGGCTCTGCCCGATGCCGAGCGGATCGAGCGAGCCGAACGCTTCTGCGCGGCGCTGGATATCGATATTCGCCACGGCGGGTCGCAGGCCTTCTACCGCCCGGCTACCGATCATGTGCAGATGCCGGAGTTCGCCTGCTTCCGCGACGCGGTCGCCTACTACGCCGTGCTGCTCCATGAATGTGGCCACGCCTCCGGCGCCAAGCATCGCCTTGACCGCAATCTCTCTGGACGGTTCGGTTCGGCCACCTATGCCATGGAGGAATGTACGGTCGAGCTGTTGAGCGCGATGATCTGCGCCGATCTCAACCTTAGCGTCGAACCGCGCGCCGACCATGCGCGCTACATCGCCTCCTGGCTTAAGGTGCTGCGTTGCGACAAACGCGCCGTCTTCACCGCGGCGAGCAAGGCGCAGGAGATCGCCGACTGGATGCACGCCAAGCAAACCGAAGCTGCGCAGCACGAGGTCCGGGGCGCCGCATAGGCGCCCCTTGTTCGCAACAGTGCTCCGTTTCATGCAGTGGTTTCGATCGGCAAGCCGGCGGCTTTCCATTCCGGATAGCCGTCCTCAAGCCGGCGCACGAGGTAGCCGCGAGCTCTCAGCGCTGCGACCGCTTCGAAGGAGAGGACACAGTAAGGACCACGGCAATAGGCGATCACTTCCCGATCTTGCGGAAGCTCGCGCAAGCGATCCTCCAATTCAGCCAGCGGGATGTTGAGGGCACCGGGAAGATGGCCGACCGTGAACTCGTCCTGCGGGCGCACATCGAGAAGTGTAACCAGGCCGTCCTGCAGCCTCGAGAACAGATCTGCGCGCGACACAGGCTCCAGTGCATCACGCGCCCGGAAGTAATCCGCCTTGACGCGATCGATCTCGGCCACGTTGCGCTCGCCGACGCGGCAAAGTGCATTGGTAAGTGCCACCACCTCGGCGTCGCCGGCGAGACGGTAAAGAATTTGCTTGCCACGGCGCTCTGTCTCGACAAGGCGTGCGCGCCGAAGGATCTGCAGATGACGGGACGTGTTGGCGAAGGTGAGGCCGGCCCGCGACGAAAGGTCCTCGACACTGCGCTCACCTTGCGCAAGGTGCTCCAGCAGCTCCAGCCGGTGCGCGTGGCCGAGCGCCTGCGCTACCTCGGCGAGGCTTTCGTAGATCGCCTGTTTCGGGCCGGTGCTTGACACAACATTTCCTCACTATATCATTCAGCGGATCGATTGAATGTAGCATTCCCGGCCGGGAGCGCAAGCACATGATCCTCCGCCAGTTTCTTCACACCTATCCGGTCGGCATCTCCTATCTGTTCGGCTGCGGCGGCAACGCGTTCCGGCCGCGGGCTGACCCATGAGTGATGCGGCCCCCCTTGAGCGACCTGCCGGTCACATCGTCAAGCTGGGACTTAAGGAGAACTGGCGCCAGTTCGCGCTCCTCGTCCTTGTCAATGCTTTCGTCGGCGGCATGGTCGGGATAGAGCGCACCGTCGTGCCGCTCATCGGCGCGGAAGAGTTCGGCATCGCCTCGACGACGCTCATCGTCTCCTTCATCGTCAGCTTCGGCGTGGTAAAGGCCCTTGCCAACCTCGTCTCCGGCCAGCTTGCTGATCTTTGGGGTCGCAAGCGCGTTCTCGTGCTCGGTTGGCTCGTCGGCCTGCCGGTCCCCTTCATGATCATCTGGGCGCCAAGTTGGGAATGGGTGATCGCCGCCAATGCCCTTCTCGGCATCAACCAGGGGTTTGCCTGGTCGATGACGGTAATCATGAAGGTGGATTTGGTTGGACCGAAGTCGCGCGGGCTTGCTGTAGGCCTGAACGAGTTCGCCGGCTATCTCGCTGTCGGTGTGACGGCATTCCTCACCGGCTATCTCGCCTCCCGCTACGGCCTGCGCCCCGCGCCGATCTATCTCGGCATCGCCTATGCGGTTCTCGGCGCCGTCCTGTCGATCCTGCTTGTGCGCGACACCCGCGAGCACGTCCGCCTCGAGGCCTCCTCACACGCAGAGGCGGCCCCGCCCATCAGCTTTCGCGAAGTGTTTGCACGTACCTCGTTCAAGGATCGCAATCTGTTCGCCGCTTCACAGGCCGGTCTCGTCAACAACCTCAATGACGGTATGAGTTGGGGCATCTTTCCGCTGTTCTTCGCCTCCTTTGGCCTCGGCGTCGAGCAGATCGGCATCCTCAAGGCGATCTATCCCGCGACCTGGGGAATCTTTCAGGTTGCCACCGGTCCCTTGAGCGATCGCTGGGGCCGCAAAGGCCTGATCGTTGCCGGCATGTGGGTGCAGGCCGCCGGCCTGTTCCTGACTGCGGCGACAGGAGAGTTTGAGTGGTGGCTTGCCGGTAGCCTTCTTCTCGGCCTCGGCACGGCCATGGTCTACCCGGCCCTCATCGCCGCCGTCTCTGACGCCTCGCATCCCACCTGGCGCGCTCGCTCGCTCAGCGTCTATCGCTTCTGGCGCGATCTCGGCTACGCTATCGGCGCACTTTCCGCCGGGCTGATCGCCGATCGCTTCGGGCTGTCCTGGGCGATCGCTGCGATCGCCGCGCTGACGTTTCTGTCCGGCATCATCGTCGCCGTGTTCATGCAGGAGCATCGGGACCATGTTCTCGATTTTGCACGAGACACGTAATGCAGTCCGCCGCTACAGCATTCGCGTCTAGGAGCCTTATGCCCACTGTGTTGTGGGCGCCATCGGACGCAGAACGATACGCACATGATATGGTGGGCGCACATGATTTTCAGTCTTTTGCTGATGATCCTGCTCCTCCTCGCGATGCTCAACCTCGTGGCCGCCACGGTTGCCGCTGATAAAGTGCGGGTGTTCTGATCCGATGCCACCGACCTATCTCGATTACAACGCCAGCACGCCGATTGATCCAACGGCGGCAGCGGCAATGCGACCATTTCTCGAGGAAGCCTTTGGCAATCCGTCCAGTGGCCATTGGGCGAGCATACCGGCAAAGGCCGCATTGGAGCACGCCCGCGGCCAGGTCGCCGCGCTGCTCGGTGCGGCGACCGACGAGATCGTGTTCACGAGCGGCGGCAGCGAGGCCAACAATCTGGCCATCAAGGGTACGTTCTTCGCGCTCAGGCACAAGGGCGAGCACATCGTCACCACCACGGTGGAACATCCCGCTGTATTGACGCCCTGCCGGTTCCTCGAGCGGCTCGGCGCGACGGTGACTTATCTGCCCGTCGACCCGACCGGTCGGATTGATCCCGAAGCCGTGCGCCGCGCCATCACGCCGCGCACTGTCCTGATCAGCGTCATGCACGCCAACAACGAGGTCGGCACGATCCAGCCGATCGAGGAGATCGGCGCCATCGCCCGCGAGCACTGCATCCGCTTTCATACCGACGCCGCCCAATCGGTCGGCAAGATCCCGACCAGGGTCGAAGCACTTGGCGCCGATCTTCTCACGATAGCCGGTCATAAGCTCTACGCGCCGAAGGGTGTGGGCGCACTCTATGTCCGCCGCGGTGTTGAGCTGGAGCCACTGATCCATGGCGCAAGCCATGAGCGGGATCGGCGCGCCGGCACCGAGAGCGCACTGCTTGCCGTTGGTCTCGGCGCTGCCTGCGCCCTGGCGCAGGACCTCGCGCCAATGGAACGCGTCCGGGCTCTGCGCGACCGCTTCTGGCACGCACTTCAGGATCGCTTCGGCGATCGCGTCGTGTTGAACGGCCACCTCGAGTACCGCTTGCCCAATACCCTTAGCGTCTCGTTTGTCGGCATGGTCGGCGCCGACGTGCTCGCCGGGCTCGATGGAGTTGCCGCGTCGACCGGCTCGGCTTGCCATTCGGGCCGCATCGAGCTTTCGCCCGTCCTTGCCGCCATGGGCGTGCCGGACATGGTTGGTATGGGTGCCGTGCGCTTCAGTCTCGGCAGGCCAACCACCGATGCGGAGATCGACGCCGTTGTTGATCGACTCGAGGCAAGCTTGGTTCCCTCCGCCAGCACCTGATCGACGCTGAATGGACAACTCCAGTTCCCGTCTGCTGCAGCGCAACTTTCGCGCCCGACGGCCCCTGATCTGTCTTACGCTCGCCCGATGGCCGAGAACCGCGAAAGCTTCGGACCTTAAGAGGCGAAAACTGACTGAAACATCTTGACTATCCAGATAAACCGCCGAACTCAGCAGCCGATCTCCAGTCTTGCCGTCGAACCCCGCGATGATCACGCCGGGTATATTTTGGCGAGTAAGCAAGGCGGGCGGCGCGCCTTAACGCATTCGGAATTGGGAGAAATACGGCTACGATTTTGCTGATCTTGATATTGAATTTTTTTCGCAGCATCGACCATTCTTCCGAGCAAGCACAACCGCATGATGGCAATCGGCGTTCTGCGCAACGGTGTTATTGCAGTTGTCTTCGCCCGCTTGGGAGGGAATGCTTGTCGGTAATCTCCATGCGGACCGCCAGTCAGAAGGAAAGGACGATACTATGACCGCTAAACCTCGTATCAAACCCTTGAGAGCTGCCGAAGAAGCCAAGGTCCAGAGACAGACTGCCAGCGATCCGGATGCACCCGAAGCAACCGATGAACAGCTGGCGCAGGCCACGCCGTTTGCCGAAGTCTTCCCGATTTGATGGAAAGCATCAAGCGGGCGGGGGACGGCCGAACGTCGACAAACCGCGGCAGCAAGTCTCCTTGAGACTGGATCCCGATGTGATTAAGGCATTCAAATCCACCGGCAAGGGATGGCAGGGTCGCGTGAATGAGGCACTGCGCAAGGCAGCTGGACTGTGAACAAGTGCCGTAAATTCGAGGCCTTTTGGAATCGGCGACTGGCTTGAACTCAGCAACGGCATTGAAGGCAAGGTGGTTGAAACAACTTGGCGGGCAACGCACTTACTTACGGGCGCAAACGACTTGGCGGCCAATCCCAATAGCGATCTTGCAAAGGCGAGACTGAAAAATCTGAGCAGTCCAGAGAGCAGCCACGGCGTTACACTCAGGGTCAGGTTGCGGCCGGGCCCAACGCCATCGGCCATCATTGATGTCATGCGCTCAGTTCTTCAGTTCTCCTCAGCAGCAACGTCATTCTTCCCCAACCCGAACCTGGCGTTGAGGTGTCCCTGGATGCAAGCGCAGTCGGGCCGAAACTGAGCTTCACGGTGGCGGAAAGTGGTTTAGCAGCGGGGGCAGAAAGCGAAATCTGCACTTGATCTATCGACATGCAAAAGCGGCGGGGTTAGCCCTTGCGACGCCCCCAGATGGGGCGTGCGTAGCACTCGCTGCACCGCAATCCGGTGCGCCGCTGATTGACCTGCAGGCCACGCCGCGGCGTTGCTTGATGCAATTTCGCGTTTCGCATCGATGACCGAGGACGAGAAGGAGGCGCTAGCGTCTACAATGAAACGCCGGACATTTCGGAAAGGCGAGTTCCTGGCCGAGCATGGTACAGTGGTGAAGTCATTGATGATCGTTCGAAGCGGAGTCGTGGCTGTCATCTGGCACAATGGAGTGCGGGAGAAAGAACTGGGGCGCCTGGATGCCAATAGCGGCGAAATGGGCTGACCGACCAGGACGCGGACGATGCTTCGCAGGTGGAGCCGTTGCTCAGCCAGATCGACGGCGAGATTGACCGGTTCACAGCCGACGGAGCCTGCGATGGCAGGCCGCCACCGGCTACGGCAAGCGTGCGCTCATCGAAACCGCCATCGGGCGATACAAGGCTTCAATCGGATGCATCCAAATATCGCGATTTCCCGGTTCGACGTTGAAGCTTTTAAATCGCCCAGACGTCATTGACGAAACATTTGCAACGGAACCTTCGGACTTGCGGTGATGATCAGGTGCGGCTCCACAGAATGGGCAGACTCCCGTGCCGAGAGCGTTGAACAGGCCGCCCGCTTCCTCAATTCTCCGGCATCGACACCTTTGTCCTTTCCGGGTACCCTCATCTGGAAGAGCCTATCGTTTCGGTGAGTTGGTGCTTCCGAACTGTCGCTCGACCACGAAATTCAATCGCGCTCGACGTCAGTCAATATGGGTCCGTTTGGCGAAACGGTCGCCGGAGACCACCGCCCGGCAAGTTTGAGGGCAAGCACATCGTGACAGAGCTACTTGTCGTTGCGATCGTCGGCGGCGGATTCTCCGGAACCGCCATTGCCTATCATCTGGCGGCACAGACACGAAGCAGCGATATCGAGATTGTTGTGATTGAACCGAGGGAGCGGCTCGGTGGGGGTCTCGCCTATTCAAGCAAGGATCCTTCCCACCGGATCAATGTCCCAGCCGCGAAGATGACGATGATCTCTGCGGAACCGGATCACTTTACCCGGTGGTTAGCAACCGATGTGGCCAGTGTCGGAGATGTTCTGGCGCGGACGACCAAGGGCGGTGACGAATTCCCGCAGCGTTCGGTATTCGGCCGCTATGTTCACAATCATGTTGAGCGTTTCCTCGAGACGGGCCGTATTTGGCACGAGCGAGCAACAGCACTGAGGATCATACCTGTCGGCAAGCGATATTCGATTGCCCTGACCGACGAAAGGAACGTTGACGCCGACATTGTCGTCATCGCCACCACCCACCCGCTCCCGTCCATTCCAAATGCCTTGCGACCCTTGATTGACTCGCCTCGCTTCATTGCCGACCCCTATGCTGAGAATGCGCTCCAAGAAATCGAACAGGATCATGCGGTTCTTGTCATTGGCACAGGCCTTACCGCCGCCGACGTGATCGCCTCTCTCGACAAAAACGGGCATCACGGTGACATCGTCGCTCTCTCGCGTCACGGTTATCGCTCTCGTGGACACGCCACACAAGCAATTGAGCCATTCGGCAGTTTTGGGCATGATGAAACCGCATCCAGTTTATTGAAGACCGTGCGTCAGGTATTAAAGGAAGCGCAGAACAAGAGCTTGACCTGGCACCCCGTCCTTGATGCCTTGCGCGATCAAGCACCCGCCATCTGGACTGCATTGCCTTCCCACGAGCGACGGAGGCTTGTTCGGCATTTGAGGGCGCTCTGGGATGTCCACCGCTTTCGCGTTGCCCCACAAGTGGAGCATGTGCTCGATCGCCGTTTGGGCGAAGGCACACTTCAAATTCTCGCAGCTTCACTGCATTCAGCGTACCAGGCCAGCAGGCGATTCAAAGTCTCGTATCGACGCCGGTTCACCCAGAGCATTGAAAGCATAGGCTTTGACGCCATCATCATCACCACAGGCCCTGCCCATGCCACAATTGCCCAAAGCAATCCCGCAGTTCAGTCGTTGTTCAATCAAGGACTGCTTGCGTCTGACCCTGTCGGGCTTGGCCTTCATACGGCAAAGACCGGCCAGGCGATTGGAAAGAAGGGCGAGTTTATCGACAATCTCTTTATTGCTGGGCCGCTGGCGCGTGGTACCTTCGGCGAACTGATGGGCGTGCCGGAAGTCACCCGTTACGCCGAATTCATTGCCGAACGTATCAGAGAAAGCGCCCTTGAGGCCCTTCAGGAAAAACAGACGACCTGTTGAGGACCCAACCGGGTCCTCAACCTCGCGCGGCATTGACGTCCTCCAGAAAGGTACAAAATGCAAAAGTCGGCAAAACAAACGGCACGCGTTGCGGTGTCGCTCATTGCACCGTTGTTGTTTGGCCCCGCCCCGTTTGCCGGCCAGAGCAATTAGAATTTATCCACGGCCGCTCTGGAAATGGCCGCCTTTCCGCAAGCCAAAATTTTGGATGCTTGAACCTACGGCCGCCGAGCGACGTAGCCGTAGAAGTTGCTTAAACCGTCGACAGAGCCAATAAGAGGCCTTCAGCCCAGACATCCGTCTCCTGCTCCGTCATGACACAGGTTTTGGGAAGCAACCGGCGAAAGGGCTCAATTGCGGGTGCCCAGAAGGGGTAACGCGAAAGGCTGAACCTCTCCTTCCGCCGCAATATTGCGCCCCTCTGAAAAGAACTCTAGGACCGCTGCATCTTCAAAGGACCGCAAGTTGGAGGCCTCGACCACGGTTTCGGCGCTTGGAAAGGCATCTGCCGGCGTCCGCCGCGACGACGTACACACTGGACCTTAACTCCCAGGTCGGCGCTGCCTGGTCGATTCTATCTGTCGAGGAGGCGCGCGGGCAGCCGATGCGAAATCTTGCGCTCATTTTATTCGCAACATCACATTCGATTCAACTGTGGCTTCAACTGTGGCTCAAACGCTGCGTCCCTGAAATCGGTTGGCGTCAAAGCGGGATGAATCCCACATTTCCAATCGAGGAAGGAGAAACCACCATGAACATGCAGACAAAGGCGCCCCGGTCGCCACTCAACGGCGTCGACACGCCGACCCTGCTAAGCACGATCAACTTCGTCGCGGGCCAGCCAGACCTGGCCACGTTCCAGTTCCGTGCTAGCAATGAATGGATTGAGGGCACCCACAGCCGCAGTGCAATGCACGGCTTTTTCGGTGCCGGCTCCGAACAGAAGCATATCAAGTCGTATTTCGCCGATGGCGATCATCCGGCAGTGCTCTGCGGTGCTGATCGCGGTCCGTCTCCTGTCGAATGGCTGCTCCACGCGCTCGCCACCTGCCTGACCGCCGGCATCGCCAATATTGCGGCGGCCCGAGGCGTGAAGCTGACGAAGGTGCACTCCTACGTCGAGGGTGACATCGATCTACGCGGCATCCTCGGCATCTCGGACGATGTCCGCAACGGCTACCAGAACGTTACGATTCGCTTCGAAATCGAGGGTGACGCGTCCTCTGAAAAGATGCAGCAAATCCTCGATCAGGCGCAGGCTCGGTCGGCGGTATTTGATGTTTTGACCAACGGCGTCCAGGTTTCGGTTGGCATAGCGTCGGCCCAGTAGCGCTGATTATTCTCATACGGTCCGGCGTTGTGCCGCCGGATCGTCCCCTCACCAAGGAAGAAGATCATGAACGCGACCGACGTCGCTATCATCGGCGGTGGCCAGGCCGGCCTTGCAATGAGCCGTTGCCTTTTTAACCGCGGTATCGGCCATCTCGTCTTCGAACGCGGCGCGATCGGGGGTCGTTGGCAAAGCCATGCCTGGGATTCGCTCCGGTTGCTCACGCCAAATTGGATGAACCGGCTACCTGAGGCTCCCTACGAAGGCAACGACCCCGATGGCTTCATGCTGCGGGATGATTACGTATCCCATTTGCGCGACTACAGCGCTGCCTTCGGGGCGCCCGTCATGGAGCAGACTGCAGTCACCTCGGTAACGCATGACCCGGCCGGATTCCAGATAGCGACCGATCGAGGCATTTGGCACGCGCGGGTGGTTGTAATCGCCACCGGTCAGTGTGATCTGCCCAATCTTCCCGGCATCGCCCATATCATCGATCGGCGCGTGACCAACTTGCATTCCCATCAATACCGTTCGCCGCTCGTCATACCCGACGGCGGCGTGCTTGTGGTTGGCGCGTCGTCCTCCGGCGTTCAAATCGCTGATGAACTGCGCCGCAGCGGCCGCGACGTGGCGTTGGCGGTCGGCCGACACACGCGGCTGCCGCGCACGTGGCGTGGACGTGACATTTTCTGGTGGCTCGATCGGATGGGCGTGCTCGCAGAACGGACCCGTGACCTGCCGGATCCAGAAGCCGCTAGGCGCCAGCCGTCGCTGCAATTGGCCGGCCGTCCGGACCACGCCAATATCGATCTGGCCACGCTGCAGGGCATTGGCGTCAAGCTTGTTGGACGAGTGGTCGCGGCCGAAGGGAACGCTATCGAGTTCGCGGATGATCTCGCTTCCAGCGTCGCGTCAGCAGAACTCAAGCAGCGACACCTTCTCGCAAGGATTGAGGCCTTTGCCGGTCTCGACCAACGGGCTCCGCAAGTCACGATCGAGCCGGTCGATCTGTCGCGGGCTGCACCACGCCGACTGTCACTCGCGGCCGGCAATATCCGCACCATCGTGTGGGCAACAGGCTATCGACGCGCCTATCCCTGGCTAAAGCTCCCTGCGCTCGGCCCCGATGGTGAAATCGCCCACCGGGACGGTGTGACGGGTATTTCCGGCCTTTATGCCCTTGGGTTTCGCCTGCTGCGCAAGCGTGACTCTAACTTTATCGGCGGCGTCGCGTCGGACGCAATCGAGCTTTCAAAGTGCATTTTCGCATTTCTCGACCAGCGCGGCCGAAAGGCTGCATGAGGAGGCCATCCATGCTACATGTTCCGGAATTCAAGCCCTACTATGATGTCATCATCGTCGGTGCCCGTTGTGCTGGCGCGGCAACAGCCCTACTACTTGCAAAGGGTGGTGTACGCGTGCTTGCGATCGACCGTCATGGTTATGGCAGCGACACGCTCTCAACGCACGCGTTGATGAGGCCTGCCGTCATGCAACTGTCGCGCTGGGGGTTGCTCGAGCCGTTGATCCACGGCGGAGCGCCGGTAATCACCTCGACCACCTTCCACTATGGCGAAGAAGAAGTGGCGATCCCCATCAGGCCGGAGCCGAGCATTCCAGGGCTGATCGCGCCGCGCCGCACGGTGCTCGACCGCGAGCTCGTTGATGCCGCGCGCGACGCTGGCGCTACGATCGTCCATGATGTCGCCGTGCAAGATCTGAACGTCGACGCCGCCGGCCGCGTGTGTGGCGTCGTGCTGAAGGATGCGGACGGCCACACCAGGGCGCTTGCAGCGAGTTATGTGATCGGCGCCGACGGCATCGGCTCTATGGTGGCCCGCAAAGTTCAGGCACCAACGCTTATCCGCGGACGCGCTTCGGTGGCCCACATTTTCGGTTATGCAGCCGCGCCAGACTCTTCGGGTTACCACTGGTACTTCCGGCCGGGCGTCAGCGGCGGAATGATACCGACTAATAACGGCCTTGCCTGCATCGTCGCAT